>PWLT01000132.1 GCA_003558415.1 Hyphomicrobiales bacterium | reverse complement strand
CTCATCCACCCAGGAGCGCCCCTCGATCACCTCGCCATCCACCGCGACGCTCTCACCCGGACGCAGGCGCAGGATGTCGCCGGGGGCGATTTCCTCCACCGGCAGTTCCACGGTCTTGCCGTCACGCTCCACCATCGCGGTGCGCGCGCGCAGCCCCATCAGCTTCTGGATCGCGGCGCCGGTACGTCCCTTGGCGCGCGCCTCCAGCCACCGGCCCAGCAGGATCAGCGTGACGATGACAGCGGCGGCCTCGAAATAGATGTTGCGCGTGCCCTCCGGCAGCAGCGCGGGCGCGAATGTGGCCACCACCGAATAGCCCCATGCCGCCGAAGTGCCCAGTGCGACCAGCGAATTCATGTCCGGCGCTCCGCGCGCCAGGGCTGGAAAGCCCGCCCTGTAGAAGCGCAACCCGGGGCCGAAGAGCACCGCGCTGGTCAGCGCGAACTGGATCACGCGGTTGGCCTGCATCCCGATCGTGTCATGGATGAGCTGCCCGAAGGCGGGGATCATGTGATGACCCATCTCGAGGATGAAAACCGGCAAGGTCAGCAGCACCGCCAGCAATGTCGCCCGGCGCAACCCCTCCGACTCGGCCGCGCGGCGTTCGCGCGCACCGTCAGCGGCGCCATCCTCGCGCAGCCGCGCCTCGTAGCCGGCCTTCTCCACGGCGCGCACCATCGCCTCCGGCGTCGCGAGGCCGGTCACATACCGCACCCCTGCGCGCTCGGAGGCAAGGTTGACCGAGGCCGCCACCACCCCCGGCACCTCCTTGAGCGCATGCTCCACCTGCCCCACGCAGGAGCCGCAATGCATCCCCTCGATCGCCAGAGTCAGCTCGGCCTCTTCGGGCGGATAGCCCGCCTTGCGCAAGGCCTCCACCACCGGCCCGGCCTGCGCATGCTCGACGCTCACGCTGCCCTGCGCCAGATTGGCCGAGACCGCGCCAACGCCGGGCACCCCCTCCAGCGCTTGCTCGACGCGGCGCACGCAGCCGCCGCAATTCATTCCCGCAATCCTGAAGGTCGTTGTCCGGCTCATCCTGGCGCTTTCCTGTTCCATGCGCCGCAGATAAGGCTTCCAGTCACTGGAAGGTCAAGCCCCACCCCGTCTTCTTTGCAAAAATATCCCCGCCGGAGGCATCTGCCGCCCGAAACCGCCACCGCGTCCCGGCAAGGGCGCGCCGCTCACCCCGCGCGGCGTTGCTGCGGGGCGGCGCCCTCCCCGCGCCCCTTCCACCAGTTCAGCGCCACCACCGCGGCCAGCACCGCCGCGCCCACCAGTTCCACCGCAAACGCGGGCCAGAAGATCGCCACCGTCGCCGGGATCACCACAAGCCGCGAGACGGGATCGAGCCAGGTGAAGAGATACCCCTCGATCGCCGCCGCGAATGTCACCAATGCCAGGATCGCGATCGCACCGGTCCAGATCAGCACAGGCAGCGGACCGCCCAGAATGATCTCGGGATTGAAGACCATGAACATCGGAATCAGGTAGAGCCCCTTGGCGAATTTCCACGCCTGCAGGCTGGTTTCCATCGGCTTGGAGCCGGCCACGGCGGAGGCCGCGAAACCCGCGAGCGCGACGGGCGGGGTGACGTTGCTGTCCTGACTGTACCAGAACACCACCAGATGCGCGATCAGCAGCGGGATGCCGAACTCGGTGCTCAGCGCCGGCCCGACAAGCACGATCAGCACGATATAGGCCGCCGTCACCGGCAGACCCATCCCGAGGATCAGGCTGGCGAGCAGCACGAGCAGCAACGCCAGCACCAGATTGCCGCCCGAGAGCGCCACCATCATCGAGGAGAACTTCAGCCCCAGCCCCGTCAGGCCGACAACGCCCACGATGATCCCCGCCACCGCGCAGGCAATGGAGACCGAAACCGCATTTCGCGCGCCGAGCGCCAGCGCCTCGATCAGCTTCGTGAGGCCCAGCACCGCCGCCTCCCACAACCGATCGAGGGTCAGCGGCTGGCCCCGCCACGGGTCGATGAACACCATTGTCGCAAGCGTGCGCAGCCCCGCGACCGCCACCACCGAGACGATGGCCCAGAACCCCACACGCATCGGCGAATAGGCCGCCATGAGCAGCCCGATGAGCACGAAGAGCGGCACGATGAACTGCCAGCCCGAGGCGAAGACCGCACGCAGCTGCGGCAGCTCGGAAGCCGACATGCCCTTCATTCCAGCCTTCATCGCGACGATATGCACGAACAGATAGACCGTGCCCAGATACAGGATCGCCGGGAAGATCGAGACCGCGACGATCTCGACATAGGGGATGTTGGTGTATTCCGAGATCAGGAACGCGCCCGCCCCCATCAGCGGCGGCGTGATCTGCCCGCCGGTGGAGGCCGCAGCCTCGATCCCGCCCGCTTGCTTGGCCTTGTAGCCCAGCCGTTTCATCAGCGGGATGGTGAAGGCGCCGGTGGTGACCACATTGGCAATCGCCGAGCCCGAGATCGAGCCCATCCCCGCCGAGGCCACCACGGCCGCCTTGGCCGGCCCGCCAGGCCGGCGGCCGGTGGCGGCGAAGGCCAGGTCGATGAAGAACTTACCCGCCCCCGTGACCTCGAGGAAGGCGCCGAAGAGGACGAACATGAACACATAGGTCGCCGCCACACCCAGCGGCAGACCGAAGATGCCCTCCTGCCCGAGATAAAGCTGGCCGATCAGGCGATCCATATTGGCGCCGCGATGCGACAACACGCCGGGCATCCACTCGCCCAGCGTGGGCAGTGCGCCGCGCGGACCGGCGAGAGCGTAGGCGATCGCGACGATGCCGATGATCGTCATGCCCAGCCCCACCGCGCGGCGGCTGGCCTCGAGCACCGTGAGCGTGGCGACGATGCCCATCGTGATATCCATCGGGCTCCAGAACCCCGCGCGATTGATGATCGCGTCGAGATTCCAGGTCAGGTAGAAGCCGGTCATGAACGCGCCCACCAGAAACGCGCCGTCGACCAGCCAGCCCAGCAGCCCGCGCCGCCGGCGCGGCCCGAATACCGGAAAGATCAGAAAGGCCAGCACCAGCACGAAACCCAGATGGATCGAGCGCTGATAGAACAGGCCGAAGGTCTGGATGCCGGCCGAGTAGAGCTGAAACAGTGACATGGCCACGCCGATCACCGTGATCAGGATCAGCACGGGCCAGGGCTGCACCGCGTCGGCCGATCTGAGGTTGTCGGGCAGATCGCCCGCCACCTGGTGACGGGTCATGGTCCCCTGTTCATCGGCGGGCTGATTCTTGGACATCCTCGATTCCATGACGAAAATTGTTCGATTGCCGCAGGCGCGCAACGGCCCGCGGCGTGGCTCACTGCGCCCGGGGGCGCAGCGTCACGCGTTGCCCGGCCGCGAAGGCGGAGAGATCGATCTCGCGGCCGGCATGGACCACCCTGTGCCGCACGCGGGAGTTGCCCACCCGCAGCGACAGCGCGTTGCCGGGCAGTGCCTCGTCGATCTGCTCGATCCAGTAACCGCCGCGTTCGGCCGGGCGCTGCACCCCGCGTCCCGGCATGTCGCCCAGACCGGCCGCGTAGTCATGCATATAGGACCGGGTCAACACCATCGCCCCCGACCGTATCTCGAAACAATCCGCCACCGGGCCGCCGGTGACGGAATGATTCCAGTGCAGGCACCACTCGCCGCTCGCGTCGAGCGCGACGGTCTTGAGCGTCGCGCCGTTGGCGTCGCCGATCTCGAGGACCTCGGCCATGCCCGGCGTGGCGCAGATCGCTGCGGCAAGGGCGGCCCCGGCAAGGAGCCGCCCCTTCCGTGGTGCGATCACGGACGGAGGCTGTCCGGGATATCCGCGCCCGTTTCCTCATAGTAGCGCAGCGCGCCGGGGTGCATGGGGATCGGGGTCGAGCCCAGCGAGAACTCGATGGTGGTATCGTT
>PWLT01000272.1 GCA_003558415.1 Hyphomicrobiales bacterium | reverse complement strand
TTCTACTTCATCGCGCTCGATCTGGCGCTGCGCAAGTCGCCTGACCTGCCGCCAGGTGCGCATGGCGAGGAATGGCAGGTCCACGGGGGGGGCTTCTACCATATCCAGAAATACCTCGTCGCGCCCGAGCGCCTGCCCGAGCATCTGACCTGGTTCAAATGGGAAAGCTACGCCACCTGGCTGTCGGGCTTCGCGCTGCTCGCGCTGGTCTATTATGTGGGCGCGGAGTTCTACCTGCTCGACCCCAATGTGGCCGATCTGGCGGTGTGGCAGGGCGTGGCGATCTCGGTTGCCTCGCTGGGGCTGGGCTGGCTGATCTATGACGCGCTGTGCCGCTCAGCCCTGGGGGATCGCCCGACGGTTCTGATGGTGGTGCTTTTCGGGGTGATCGTGGCGATGGCCTGGGGCTACACGCAGGTCTTTTCGGGGCGTGCGGCGCTTTTGCATCTGGGCGCGTTTACGGCCACGATCATGTCGGCCAATGTGTTCCTGATCATCATTCCCAACCAGAAGATCGTGGTGGCCGATCTCAAGGCCGGGCGCGCGCCGGATCCGAAATACGGCCGCATCGCCAAGCTGCGCAGCACGCATAACAACTATCTCACGCTGCCGGTGATCTTCCTGATGCTCTCGCATCACTACCCGCTGTCCTTCGCGACCGAATGGAACTGGCTGATCGCGAGTCTCGTGTTCCTGATGGGGGTGACGATCCGGCATTACTTCAACTCGATGCATGCCGGCCACGGCAAGCCGCACTGGACCTGGGGGGCGACGGTGATCATCTTTCTGGTGATCATGTGGCTGTCGACCGCGCCGGGGCGCGAGCGACCGGCCGAGGCAGCGGAGCTGACCGGCGCGGCGCAGCGCTTCGCGCAGGCCGAGGGTTTCGACGAGGTTTCGCAGATCATGGCCGGGCGCTGCGCGATGTGCCATGCGGCGGAGCCGCTCTGGCCGGGGCTACACTGGGCGCCCAAGGGGGTGCGGCTGGAGACGGCGGGCGATATCGCGCGCAACGCGCCGGGGATATACCACCAGTCGGGGCTGAGCCACGCCATGCCGCCGGGCGGCATCGCCCCCCTCGATGAGGGCGAGCGCGCCGCCATAACCCGCTGGTACCGCGCGGCTGCCGGGGGGTGAGATCGCTCACACCCGTGAGAAGCAAAAGCGCGTGACCTGTTCGTAGAGTGCGCCGCCCTCCAGCAGGATCGAAGGAAAGCCGGGATTGTTCGGGGCGTCGGGCCAGCGCTGCGCCTCCAGCGCAATCCCCGCGCGGTTTCCCAAAGGGGCGCCGCCATGCCCTGCATGGGGGGCGGAGTCGAACCCCGTCGCATCGAAAAGCTGCAGCCCCGGTTCGGTCGTCTCCAGCACCATGCGGATCCCGCGCGCGCCCGTCAGTTCGGCCACCGTCCGCAGCGCTCCGGGCGCATCGGCGAGGCAGAAATTGTGATCATAGCCCTGCGGCGCATCGAGCGGGCGTGCCCGGCGCAGGTCGAAACGCGTGCCCGCCACCGGGCGCGGCGGCGCGATGGGCAGCTTGCGCGGGTCCGTCTCCAGGTAGCGATCGGCATTGATGCGTAATCGGTGGCCGTCATGCGTCGCCGTGCCGTCGAGATTCCACAGGCTGTGATTGGCGAGGTTCATCAGCGTCGGCGCATCGCTCGTGGCACGCAGCCTCAGCGTCAGCGTGGCGGGCGCCTCGAGCCGGTACTCCGCGCTGATGCGGCGATTGCCGGGAAATCCGCCCGCGCCATCGCGCAGCGTGCAGTTCAGGCGCAACAAGTCGGTCTCGGCCCGATCTATCGCCCAGTGATGGGCGTGCAGCCCGGCATCGCCGCCATGCAGGGTGGTTGTGCCCTCATTGGCCTCGAAACGGTAGCTGCGCCCCGCGATCACCGCCTGCGCGCCGCCGATACGGTTCGCCACGGGTCCGACGACGGCGCCAAGATAGCGCATCGGCCCCTCATAGGCGGCGATCTCCGGCGCGCCCAGCGTGAGGGGATGCGCCACGCCCTGCAGGCGCAGATCCTGAAGCACCGCCCCGCGGGTGAGCACCGCCGCACGCAGCCCGCCGGCCTCGATCCACACCCGACTGACCGGTTGCCCGGCGCGGGTATGGCCGAATTCCTCGATCCGGGCGGTCATGCGGGCGGCCTTTCCCTCGCGACGCTCTGCGCATCTCTGCCGCAAAGCGCCTGCGAAGGAAAGCGCCCGGCACGCGCCGGGATCGGTGAAGCGGGCCCCCACCTGAGGCGGGCGGCCCGCCGCGCCGGTATCAGCCCTCGGTGACGCAGGCGGCGATGCTCTCGGCAAGCCCGGTCATCAGCGCGCCGTATTGGCCCGGCCCATACTCAAGCAGCACGCCGGCGGGGTCGAGCTCCTCGCCGATGCGCACGCCGGTGTTCTCGACCACCACATCGACATAGGCGGAGCTGTGATTGACCTCGGGGAAGATGCACACGACCCCGCGCTCGTCGAGCATCGCGCGCAGCTCGGCAAGGCGTTGGGCGCCGGGGGAGGCAGCATCGCCCAGCGCAATGGTGCCGGCCACATTCACCCCGAACGCGGTGTCGAGATAGCCGTAGGCGTCGTGAAACACGATGAACGGGGCATCGCCCACCGGTTCGAGCGTGGCGCGCACCTGCGCCTCGATCTCGTCGATGTCGGCCTTGGCCGATTGCGCATTCGCCGCGTAGGTTTCAGCGTTATCGGGGTCGTGGCGCGAGAGCTCATCGGCAATGACGTCGATCCAGACGCGCGCATTATCGGGGTGCAGCCAGGCGTGAGGGTCGACCCCGTCATGCGCGTGATCATGCCCGTGGTCGTCATGGCCATGGTCGTGATCGTGGTCGTCATGCCCGTGATCGTCGTGGCCGTGGTCGTGATCGTGGTCGTCGTGCCCGTGATCGTCGTGGCCATGGTCATGATCGTGATCGTCATGCCCGTGGTCGTCATGGCCGTGGTCGTGATCGAGGTCGTCGTGCCCGTGATCGTCATGGCCATGGTCGTGATCATGCGAATGCCCGTGGATGAAGTCCTGCCGGAACACGCCTTGGGCGTCGAGCAGCCCGATCACCTCTCCGCGCGCCTCCACCCCGTCGATGGCCCGCTGCAGCCAGGGTGTGAGTTCCGGACCGACCCAGAACACCAGATCCGCCTGTTCCAGCGCCTGCGCCTGTGCCGGGCGCAGCTGGAAGCTGTGCGGGTCGCCCCCGCGGTCGAGCAGCACATCGGGCGTGCCAAGATCGCCCATCACCTGCGCGACGAGGGACTGCACGACGGGCGTGCCGGTCACGACGGCAGGGGTATCGGCCAGCGCGGGGCTGGCCAGGGTGGTGCAAAGTAGAATAACACGGGTGCGCATCGGCTCGGTCCTCCGGGTTGATTTCGGTCAGGCGCGGTATGATATGTTATACCGTAACATGTCAAGAGGGTGATGCATGACCCATACGCCTCAGCCAGAGCTGGCCTTCACCCGCCACGACCACGCCCGCTGCACGGGCGACGTGCTCGCCGGGGCCGAGCGGATGGCGGCGGAAAAGGGTCTGCGCCTGACCCCGGTGCGACGGCGCACGCTCGAGATCCTGCTCGAGGCGCATCGCGCGCTGGGGGCTTATGAGGTGCTTGAGCGGCTCGCGCAGGACGGGTTCGGCAAGCAGCCGCCTGTCGCCTATCGTGCGCTCGAGTTCCTGGTCGAGAACGGGCTTGCGCATCGCGTGCAGCGGCTCAACGCCTTTGCCGCCTGCATGCACCCGGGCGAGGAGCATGACGCGGCCTTCCTGATCTGCACGGGCTGCAACGCCGTGGCCGAAGCCCCCGCCGCGCGGGTGCGCAGCGTGCTCGAGGCAGCGGCTGCCGCGTCGGGGTTTCGCGTGGAGCGTGCCAGCATCGAGGCGCTCGGCCTGTGCCC
>PWLT01000158.1 GCA_003558415.1 Hyphomicrobiales bacterium | reverse complement strand
CTCGACCTGATCGACGACATTCTCGGGCTCGAAATCCTCGATCGAGCGGAATTTCAGGTCCACGGCCATCTCCGTGTCGTCATCGGCCAGGGTGTTCTTGACCTTCATGTTCAACCCCGGCGTCATGCGGGCGAACACGTCGTTGAAATTGTCACGATCGATCTGGATGAATTTCCGCTCCCGCAGGGGCTTCAACGGCTCGGTCGGATCACCGGAGAAATCCCCCATCACGCCGATGACGAAGGGCAGTTCCTTCTGGACCACCGCCCCTTCCGTTTCCACATCGTAACTGATGTGGACGCGCGGCTTTCTCACGCGATTGAGTTTGTTGTGTACGCTCATTGTGTCATCTCCCTTGTAGTACCCGCATACCTTTCACCGCCTTTTCCGGCCGCGCGGGGAGTGTCATTCGTAATATCCGTCCTGCGGTTCCGGCGGTTTCATACCCGCGGCGATGAGCATACGCTTGCGTGCCTCGGGGTCTTCGACGAGTTCAGCCATGAGATCGGCAAAGGACAGCCGTCCGCGACGCACCAACTCGTCGATGACAAAGGCAGTCGGTGCCTGGGGTTCATAGGTGCGAAAATAATCCGCCACCTTGCGCAGTGCGTCAAATGCCTGATCGCGGTTGGTGATCTTTCCGGCCGGTGCCGCCGTTCCGGCCGCCATGGCCGCCTGTCCGCCGACGTCCGCCTCTTGCGTTTCGGTTCCGGCGTCCTCGTCAGCAGCTTCCTCTACCGGCATCCGCCCTTCGGTCAGCGTGACAATGATGCCCCGCACCGCGGTCAGGCGGTTGCGTATGGTGCTGGTGGGCGGCGCATCTTGTCCGGCTGCGGCATCGAATGCCGCCGACAGCTCGGCGAATGCCTCGATCGCGGCATCGCAATCGGCCAGCAGTTCGGCGAAGAACTGCGGGCGGCATCCGTTCAGGCTGCCTTCGATCTGGTCCAGCGTCATCGCGCCTTCGTCAAGGCGGCGCTGGCGCTTTTCCTCATCAGTGATCTGCTGAACTTCCAATGCCTGTTCATACTGCCAGGAGGCAAAGGGCGGATCGCCCTCGGACAGTGGAATCATGCGGATCGGCATGATCAGCGTACCGTCACCCCCCTCGCCATTGAGGCCGGAAAAGGGCGCCACACGGGTTTCGATCCCGTCTTCATCGGGCAGCGGATAAAGCCCGTCCCAGAAATTCTCCACCAGCCCGCGGGCCAGTTTGAACCCATCCCTCAGCCCGGCAAATCCGTGGGCGCGCAGGAGCGCCTCGATCAGCCATGCCGCAACTTCCAGATCCTTGGTGTGTTCGGCCAGCGCCTGGGGCCCAAGGTCCAGCACCAGCCGCCATTCCGGCAACAGCGACTGTGAATCGTCATCCGGGTCGCCCGCCCGCTCGGCCGCCCGGGCCGCCGAGCGGGCATCCTTGAGCTGATAGTAGAGTGACCCCGGGCTCACATCCTCGCGGATATCCGAACCGGCAGGGTTCTCCCCTTCGATCGGATGCAGCAGGGCGTCGATATCGATCGTCGGCTCGGATGCCATGTTTCGTATTACTCAGGACGGTTTCATGCGTTTGTGCCAGTGGTCATTCTGAAAACCCCAAGTCACATTGGAAAACCCGTTTCTGGTAGCATAGTTCTCCATCGAAAAAAAGAAATAACACTTCGTTTATCCCGCCTTAGACGGCGCCGCCAGGCTGGCGTTCATGCGCGGTTGGCAGATCTTCGCTGCGCGCGGCTCAACCGGAGCGTGCCTGGAGGTGGCGCAATATCGCGCCGGCGAGTTCCTGCCAGCCAACCCCATCGGCCAGTTCGTAGATTTCAGACAGCGCATCGTCGGTATTCGGCGTGGCCATCAGGTGCCGGGCCAGCCCCTCCACCTGGTCGTGCATGGCACCGGCCAGCCGCCCCATCTGCGCGCGGTGCTGCTGGCCGGGCAGGCGTGCGGCAAAGTGATAGAGCGCGCGCATCTGACCCAGCTTGGCCGAGAACACCCGCAATTCGCCCGTCGGGTCCATCTCGCGCAATTCCTCGACGATCAGTTGCGCCAGTTCCTCGGCTCCGCCGATGAAATCCCGGATCACGCCCTGCGCGGTTTCGCCAAGCTGGCGGCCGGCAGGGGTGCCGCTTTCATCTGTCAGGCGCCCTGCGATGGAGATCAGTGCTTCGATCTCGGACATGATCAGCGCCACGTCGAAGCGCGCGATCATGTCGCGTGTGCGGTTATAGGTTGCCACGGCCTCGTTGACCTTGCGCATTGCCTGGATCGCCACCAGCATCCGGGTCTTCTGCGCCAGGCGCAGCTCGGCATGGGCGGATATTGCCTCGAGGGCCATTTCCAGAACGTCCAGCCGGAACAGCCCCATCGAGAGGCGGTCGAGATCGGGGTTTTCGGACTGGGCAAGAAGCTTGGCCACGCTGTCGACATAGACGATGAAGGGCTCGGACAACTCGTCGCTGAGCTGCCGGTGATGCGAGCGCGCCAGCGAGGTATGACCCAGCCGGTTGAGCAGCCGCATGCTGACCCCGGCCAGACGGACGAGCAGCATCCAGTCCTCGCGCAGGGCGCGGCGGGAACCAGGCAGCGGCGCGGTATCGACGATGACCGCCGCCAGCCGCGAGAGTGCCCCGGGCCACTCCTCCAGCAACGGCTCGAGTGCGGCCTTGACCGCAGGATCGTCGGCTGTCCACTCGCGCTCCGCGCACTCCAGCCAGATGATGTCCTGTTCGGCGAGAACGGATTCGCCCGCCGCGGCATGAGCGCGCGCCAGCCGCGGCGCGATCTGGGTGCGCAGGGTCTCGGCACCCGGTGCTTCGACGGCGACAGGGGCAGTGGGCGCGGCGGTGCGGGGGGTGCTGTCGGCCAGTCGCGGCAGTACTCCGCGCAGAGCAGCGGCGAATTCCTGTGCCGACTGGAAGCGGTGATCGGGCTCCTTGGCAAGAGCGCGCTCCATCAGCCGGTCAAAGGCGGGGGGCAAGGACGGGTCATGATGCGACGGCGCAAGTGCCTGATCGTGCAGGATGGCCTGCATCACGCTGGCCACCGTGCCGGAAAACGGCCGCTGGCGCGTGGTCAGACCGTAGAGCACCACCCCGGCCGAAAAGAGATCGGCGCGATGGTCGATGGCCGCACCGGCTATCTGCTCGGGTGCCATATAGGCCGGCGAGCCCAGCATGTCGCCAAGCTGGGTGATGTCGGACCCACCTTGGCGTGCAATGCCGAAATCCACCAGCGTCAGGTGTCCGTCGCCGCGCAGGATCATGTTGGCGGGCTTGATGTCGCGGTGGATGATGTGGTTGGCATGAGCATGGGCGAGCGCGTCGAGCAGCTCAATCACCAGCTCCACCGCCCGCGGCGACGCCATGCGCGGCCCGCGCAGCACGTCGGCCAGGGACTGCCCATCCAGCATTTCCATCGCCAGAAACGGGTTGCCGCGGTAATCGCCCGTGTCGAAGACCCGCACGACATTCGGATGGTCCATCTGCCGGCAAAGCTGCGCCTCGCGCCGGAAACGGGCGATTGCGCCGGGCCGCTCGCCCTCGGCCAGCGTGTCCACGAGCAACAGCTTGATGGCAGCCGGACAGCCCTCGGCATGCTCCGGATTGCCGTGATAGACCACACTCATCGCGCCGCGCCCCAGCACCCCGCTTACCCGGTAGGGGCCGATGCTTTCCGGTAATGCACCGTCAAGAGACATGCCCACTCCCGGCCGCCATCACAGGAAATCCGGGCAGTGCAGTTCGCTGAACAGGTTGGCGCCGAAGGGATTACCGACGCTGCTGCCGCGCAGGTCGAACGAGACCGTCCTGTCACCCAGCCGGAAGCGAAGGTCGAAGCGGTCGGGCGCATCGCTACGCGCCACATCCGCCTGGGCGAGCAGGCGGAAAAGCGACCACGGCCCGGTTTCCCTTATCCCTTCGCTCTGATTGGGAAGCG
>PWLT01000160.1 GCA_003558415.1 Hyphomicrobiales bacterium | reverse complement strand
GTTGAGATTGCGAAACCGTATCCATTCGCCTACTGTGCCCGGGCACATTGCCCTTGTGCCTTGATACAGATCAAACCTATGCCCAGGACGAAAGCGATTGAGGATTTCACGGTCTCGCAGAACTGCGATGACTGTCCGATTCGGCATCGCGCGGTCTGCGCGCGCTGCGAAAGCGACGAGCTCGCCCAGCTCGAACAGATCAAGTATTATCGCCGCTTCGAGGCCGGGCAGACGGTGGTCTGGTCGGGCGACAGGATGGATTTCGTGGCCTCCGTGGTCACCGGCATCGCCACTCTGACCCAGACCATGGAGGACGGGCGCCGGCAGATGGTCGGGCTGCTGCTGCCATCGGATTTCGTCGGCCGGCCGGGGCGGCCGACCGCGGCCTATGACGTCACCGCGACGAGCGATCTGCTGATGTGCTGTTTCCGCCGCGCGCCGTTCGAGCAGATGATGGCCAGAACGCCCTCGATCAGCCAGCGCCTGCTCGAGATGACGCTCGATGAACTGGACGCCGCGCGCGAGTGGATGCTGCTGCTGGGGCGCAAGACGGCGCGCGAGAAGATCGCCAGCCTGATCTCGATCATCGCGCGACGCGACGCGACGCTCAAGCTGCGCGGGCCGGGCAAGCCGATCACCTTCACGCTGCCGCTCACCCGCGAGGCGATGGCGGATTACCTTGGCCTCACGCTGGAGACGGTGAGCCGCCAGGTCTCGGCGCTCAAGAAGGACGGGGTGATCCGGCTCGAAGGCCAGCGGCAGGTCACGGTTCCCGATTTCCACCGCCTTGCCGAAGAGGCCGGCGACGACGCCGATGGCGGGTTTCTCGTCTGAGGCCGCGATGCAGGCGCACCGCCGCGCCCCGGCATTGTCGGTTCAGTGGGCCATGAGCACGGGGGTTTCGGCGATCTCCAGCATGTGGCGCGTGGCCCCGCCCAGGATTGCCTCGCGAAAGCGCGAATGCCCGTAGGCGCCCATCACCAGCATGTCGGCGCCGTGTTCGCGCGTGTAGCGGCACAACACATCCGACACGCGCGGCATGGTCTTGGCGATCACCGAAACCTCTGCACGCACGCCGTGGCGTGAGAGCATCTGCGTGAGCAGACCACCCGGATCGGAGCGCTCCGGCCCCTGGGCGGGCGGGTCGATGACGACGACATCCACCTGTTCGGCCGCCATGAGCATCGGCAGCGCCCGGCGCACGGCCGAAAGCGCCTCGTCGCTCTGGTTCCAGGCTACCACGATTCGCTTGCCAAGCTCGGCGCCCAGCCCGGAATCGGGCAGCACGAGCACCGGTGCCTGGCCCTCGAACAGCGCCGCCTCGACGATGGCCTCGGCGTCGGGGGTGCGCCCCTCGCCATAGGGTTTGGGCTGGATCACCAGATCGGAGAAACGCGCCCGCATTCCCACGAAACTGGCCAGCCCGCCGACCTGCACCACCGCCGATTCCGCCGCCCAGCGGATTTCCTCGCGGTTGAGCCGCTCGCGCACGATTTTCTCCAGCGCCTCGGCTTCCTCGCGCGCCCGGTCGAGCGTCTCCTGGTAGATCATCGCCGGGGCGCCGGCATAGAAATGGCCCGGCTGGGTGTGGTCGATCCCGAGGCAACAGACATCGAGATGGGCGTCCTCGCGCCGGGCCATTGTGATCGCCGCCTCGAGCGCGGGGTCGATCGTCGCGGCGTCGGAAATGAAAGTCGCGATGGATTTGTAGGCCATGAGTGGTCGGTCCTTCGGTTTCGTGGTGACGGGGCCGCGATGGCGGCGCATCCGGACGGTGTGGCGATAGTGATCCATCCCCGCACCGCGTCACTTTGACATGGATCAAAGATGTTCCTTTCCGGCACAGTAAGAAGCACAATGAGCCGGAACGATGCCGCCGGTCAATCCAACGAGCGGCGCGAAGGCGGGAACGAGGGGTGCACGGATGTGGGATTTTGTGAAGCTCGCGGTGCTGGGGGTTATCACCCTTTTCGCGGCGATCGGGGCGAACTTCGCGCGTGATGAGGCCTATCTCGTCCATGCGCTGATGGTCATGGTCACGGCCGGCGGGCTGTTCCTGTGGCAGCTGCGCCGGGTCGGTGAGCCGGCGCCCGTTCATGACGAGCGGCTCTACATGGACGATGTGGTGCGCGCGGGCGTCATCGCCACGGCCTTCTGGGGCGTCGTGGGCTTTCTGGTGGGCGTCTGGATCGCCTTCCAGCTCGCCTTTCCCGAGCTGAACTTCACCTGGGATCAGGGTTATCTCAACTTCGGGCGCCTGCGGCCGCTGCACACCTCGGCAGTGATCTTCGCCTTCGGCGGCAATGCGCTGATCGCGACCTCCTTCTATGTCGTCCAGCGCACCTCGGCCGCGCGGCTGTGGGGCGGAAACCTCGCCTGGTTCGTGTTCTGGGGCTATAACTTCTTCATCGTGATCGCCGCCACGGGCTATCTGCTCGGCGCGACCCAGTCGAAGGAATATGCCGAGCCCGAATGGTACGCCGACTGGTGGCTCGTGGTCGTCTGGCTGGCCTATCTGGCGGTGTTCCTGGGCACCATCGTCAAGCGGCGCGAGAAGCACATCTATGTCGCAAACTGGTTCTACCTGAGCTTCATCGTCACCGTGGCGATGCTTCACGTCGTCAACAACCTCTCGGTGCCGGTGTCGGTCTTCGGGTCGCGCTCGATCATGCTGTTCTCGGGCGTGCAGGACGCGATGGTGCAGTGGTGGTACGGCCACAATGCGGTGGGCTTCTTCCTCACCGCGGGCTTTCTGGGGATGATGTACTACTTCATCCCCAAACAGGCCGAGCGCCCGGTCTACAGCTACAAGCTGTCGATCATCCATTTCTGGGCGCTGATCTTCCTCTATATCTGGGCGGGTCCGCACCATCTGCATTACACCGCGCTGCCCGACTGGGCGCAGACGCTGGGCATGACCTTCTCGATCATGCTGTGGATGCCTTCATGGGGCGGCATGATCAACGGGCTGATGACGCTCTCGGGCGCCTGGGACAAGCTGCGCACCGACCCGATCATCCGCATGATGGTGGTGGCGGTGGGCTTTTACGGCATGGCCACCTTCGAGGGGCCGGTGATGTCGATCAAGACCGTCAATGCGCTCTCGCATTACACCGACTGGACCATCGGGCATGTCCATTCCGGTGCGCTGGGCTGGAACGGCATGATCACCTTCGGCGCGCTCTATTTCCTTGTGCCGCGGCTGTGGCAGCGCGAGCGGCTCTATTCCCTGCGGCTCGTGGCCTGGCATTTCTGGCTCGCGACCATCGGCATCGTGCTCTACGCCTCCGCGATGTGGGTGACCGGCGTCATGGAGGGGCTGATGTGGCGCGAGGTCGACGATCAGGGCTTCCTGGTTAACTCCTTCGCCGACACGGTCGCCGCCAAGTTCCCGATGTATGTCGTGCGCGGCATCGGCGGGGTGCTCTATCTGCTGGGGGCCGTGATCATGTGCTACAACCTGTGGAAAACCGTGACTTCGGTGGGCGCGCGTCAGCCCGCCGCCGCCACGGTCGCAGCGCAGTAAGGGGGCGGGATCATGGGTATTCTGGATCATCACAGAAAGATCGAAACCAACGCCACCCTGCTGCTGGTGCTCAGCTTTCTCGTCGTGACCATCGGGGGGATCGTGCAGATCGTGCCGCTGTTCTATCTCGAGAACACGATCGAGGAGGTGGAGGGCGTGCGCCCCTACTCGCCGCTGGAGCTGACGGGGCGCGAGATTTATGTCCGCGAGGGCTGCTATGTCTGTCACAGCCAGATGATCCGCCCGATGCGCGATGAGGTGGAACGCTACGGCCATTACAGCCTCGCCGCCGAATCGATGTACGATCATCCCTTCCAGTGGGGTTCCAAGCGCACCGGCCCGGACCTGGCGCGCGTGGGCGGGCGCTATTCGGATGAGTGGCATGTCCAGCACATGATCGACCCG
>PWLT01000355.1 GCA_003558415.1 Hyphomicrobiales bacterium | reverse complement strand
GAGGCGATCACATCGGCCAGAAGCAACAGCACCGCCGCCCCCAGAAACGCCCCCTTGAGCATCGTCTCGCGCTCGCCCTGCACACCTTCAACGTTGACCCGTGCGGGCCAGGTGCTGGCTGCAAGCTCGCGCTCCGGGCCGGTGACGTTGAGCGCGATGCGCCGCTCGTCGCTGGCATAGACGCCCGGGGGCAGGCTTTTCGAAACCCGGCCCTCCGCCAGCGCCTCGCCCGCGACCCCACCCAGCCGCTCGGGATCGCCCGGTGTGCCGAAGCCGTCGATCACCCGCTCCGCGACCCAGGTGCTGCCCGCCAGTTCCTCGGCTGTGGGCGGTGCCGGGCGGGTCGAGACCGCCAGCCGCTCGAGCATCTGCACGAACAGCCCCGAGATGGGCAGGCTGGACCAGTCGGCATTGGCGGTGACATGAAACAGCACGACCTGACCCTGGCCGACATGCTGGCGCGTGACCAGCGGCGTTCCGTCGGCGAGCGCGGCGATGGTGCGCTGCGACAGTTCCGGGTCGGGCTGGGCAAGCACCTGGGCGCTGACCGTCACATCCTCGGGCACGTCGAGTCCGGCGAAGGGCGAGTCCGAGTCAAAGGCGCGCAGCGCGCGCGGCTCGCCCCAGCTCATCGCGCCGCCCACCGTGCGCCCGCCGGCGCGCAGCCGCACGGGCATCAGCGGCCCCGGCTCGCCGCGCCCCACATCGCTCGCCGCCAAGCGCGGCCCGGCAAAACGCAGCAGGAGCCCGCCATCCTCCATCCATTCGGTCAGCATGTCGGCCTGAAGATCGGCCAGCTGCGCCACATCGGCGAAAACGATCACGTCGGGATTGGAAAGCAGCATGTCTTCAAGGCTCCCCTCGATCAGATCGGCCACAGGGTCGAGCGCCTGGCGCAGGTAATGCAGCGGCGCGAGCAGCTCCAACCCCTCGCGCCCCTCGCGCGGGGCAAGCAGCGCCACCTTGCGCCGCTGCAGCGCGTCGTCGGTCAGGCTGAGCGCGCCGGCGCTGCGCTGACCCTCGATCTGAAACCGGGTGATGCGGTTGCGCAGCTCGGGCTGCAGCGAGAAACTCACCGAGGCGCTCTGCTCGCCCGGCTCGAAGCTCGCGGTGCCGCGCGCCAACTCGCGCTCCACGCCGGAAGGATCGGGGCCGTGGCCGGTGATCGTGACCTCGGCGCCGATATCATCCGCCGCGCCGACACGAGACGCGGTGAGCTGGATCAGCCCCTCCTCGAAACGCGGCGGGTGCAGGGCGTAGACCGGCGCGGGGCTCTCGAACACCGTCACCGGCCCGCGCGCCTCCAGCGCTTCGAGCAACGCCTCGCGCCCCTCGCGCTCCAGCCCGTCCGAAAGCCAGTAGGTTTCCGTCTCCTGATCGGGCAGCGCCGCGGCGAGCGCCTCCATGGCCTGCGCATCGGGCTCCCAGGCGGCGGGCGCGATCCCAGAAAGCCGGTCCGACCAGTGGTCGGCGGCACGGAAAACCGGCCCCTGCGGCGGCGGGTCGCTCAGCGTGACGATCGCCACCGACCGCCCGGTGCGCGCCGCATCGGCGAGCAATCCCGCGATACGCTCCTCGCGCCGCTGCCAGTCGCGGGCGCTGGCCCAGCTGGCATCCGCGACGATCAACAGCGGCGCCGTTCCGGGCGCTTCGGCGCGCGGGTTCAGCACCGGGCCGGCGAACCCAACGATCAGCGCCGCCACCGCCAACATGCGCATAAGCAGCAGCCACCAGGGCGTGCGATGGGTCTGGACTTCCTCGTCGCGCAAACCCAGCAGCAGCGCCACGCCCGGAAAGCGCCGCACCGCCGGCGCGGGCGGCATCGCACGCAGCAGCCACCAGAGGACCGGAAGCGCGACCAATGCGAGCAGAAGCGCGGGCGCGGCAAAGCCCAGGGCGCCGAGCGTGAACATCACCGCCCCCCTTCCAGCGCGTGGTAGAGCCAGATCAGCCCGCCAAGCGCCGGCGCGTCCGTATGGTGGGGGGTGAATTGCCAGCCGGTCAGCCGGGCCAGCCGCTCGAGCCGGTCGCGACGCTCGGCCAGCCGGTCGAGATAGCGCGTGCGCAGCTCTCCGGCCTTGAGCGTCTCATGGCGCAGGGCGCCGCCCATGCTCTCGAAGATGGTCCGCCCGTCGAAGGGAAAACTCTCCTCGACCGGATCGAGGATCTGCACCATCGCGCCGCGCACGCCCCGCTCGGCCGCCGCCGTCACCGCCGCCTCCACGGGCGCCGGGTCGCCAAGGAAATCCGACAGGAAGACCGCGCGCCCGTGGTGCGGCAGGCCGGAGATCACGGGGCGGCCGTAATCCTCGCCGGATGCGTCGGAGAGCGCCTGCGCAAGCCGTGCAAGCTGCACCTGCCCGGCGCGCGGAGGCAGCGCACCATCGGCCAGACCCACGCGCTCGCCGCCGCGGATCAGCAGCACCGCCAGCGCCAGCCCCAGCAGCCGCGCGCGCTCGGCCTTGGTGGGCCGGGCACGCGAGTCGCCGGAATAATCCATCGAGCGCCCGTCATCGACCCACAGGGCCACGCTCTGCGCCGCCTGCCATTCGTGCTCGCGCACGAAATGCGTGTCCGAGCGCCCCGAACGGCGCCAATCGATGTCGCGCGCCGCATCGCCCGGATCCGCCGCGCGGTATTGCCAGAACTCGTCGCCCCGCCCAGCGCGACGGCGTCCATGCGCGCCCAGCATTACCGCCGATGCCAGCCGCTCGGCCTCGGCCAGCAGCGGCGGCAGCGTCGCGGCCAGCCGTTCGGCACCGTGCCGCAAACCGGTGGCCGGGCGCTGCCCGGCGGCGCTGGGGTCCGGGGGGGTCAAGCCGCGGCCTCGATGCGGGTGACATCCTCGGTGACGGCATCAATGACCCGCCCCAGTTCTTCGCCGCGCGCCCGCGCCGCGAAGCTCAGCGCCATGCGGTGGCTCAGAACCGGGCGCGCCAGCGCCACGACATCGTCGAGCGAGGGCGCCAGCCGCCCGTCGAGCAGCGCCCGCGCGCGCACCGCCAGCATGAGCGCCTGCGCCGCGCGCGGCCCCGGCCCCCAGCTCACCGTTTCGTTGACCAGCTCGCCCGCTTCGGCCTCGCTCGGACGGCAGGCGCGCACCAGATCAAGGATCTTCTCGACCACGCTCTCGCCCACGGGCATCCGGCGCAGGACGCGCTGGGCGGCGATCAACTCGGCGGCGGAGAAGACGGGCTCGGCTTCGGCCTCCTCGACCCCGGTGGTGGCGATGAGGATGTCGCGCTCCGTGTCGCGGTCGGGGTAGTCCACATCGACCTGCACCAGAAATCGGTCGAGCTGCGCCTCGGGCAGCGGGTAGGTGCCCTCCTGCTCGATCGGGTTCTGGGTGGCGAGGACGTGAAAGGGCGGCTCGAGCCTGCGGGGCACACCCGCGACGGTGACCTCGCGCTCCTGCATCGCCTGCAACAGCGCCGATTGCGTGCGCGGGCTGGCGCGGTTGATCTCATCGGCCATGAGAAGCTGGCAGAAGATCGGCCCCTCGATGAAACGGAAGCTGCGCGTGCCGTCAGCTGCGGTTTCCAGCACCTCGGAGCCGAGAATGTCCGCGGGCATCAGATCGGGGGTGAACTGAATGCGATTGCCGCGCAGGCCCATCACCGTGGACAGTGTATCCACCAGCCGGGTCTTGCCCAGCCCCGGCAGGCCGATCAGCAGCGCGTGTCCGCCGCACAGCATGGCCGAGAGCGTGAGCTCCACCACCCGTTCCTGTCCGATGAATCGCCGGTCGATGCTCTCGCGCGCGGTCGCCAGCCGTGCGCCCAGTGCCTCGATCTCGTCAACCAGCGGGGCCGATTCCTGCATGTTGTAGAACCTCTCGTGGTGACGTCGGGCGCCACGTTGCTATATCCTGCATTGAGGATGAAGTATGCCACCCAAGGCGATCGGCAAAAACCATGTGTGCACAAAACATCGTG
>PWLT01000386.1 GCA_003558415.1 Hyphomicrobiales bacterium | reverse complement strand
CGCTGGAGGCCGATTACCGCCGCGTCGATCCCGCGCCGCGCCCCGCCCCTGCCCCGCCCGCCGCGGCACGGCCGCACAAGCTGCCCGTCACCGCGATCGAGACGCTGATCCGCGACCCATATGCGATCTATGCCGAGCGCATCCTGCGGTTGCGCCCGCTCGACCCACTGCACCCACGCCCCGATGCGCTGCTGCGCGGGCAGGTCGTCCACAAGATCATGGAGCGTTTCGTGCAGGAGCGCCCCGTGGAGGAGCCCCGCGACGCGGCCCGCGCCCGGTTGCGCGCCCTCGTGGAGGAATGCCTGGCCGCGCAGGTCCCCTGGCCCGCAGCCCGGCGGCAATGGGCGGCGCGCTTTGCCAATGCGGCCGACTGGCTGCTCGACTGGGAGGCCGGGCGTGACGGCACTCCGGCCCTGCTTGAGCGCGAGGGCGCGGTCACGCTGCCCGCATGCGGCTTCACCCTCACCGCGCGGCCCGACCGCATCGACGAGCGCGCAGACGGGACGCTGGAGATCATCGACTACAAGACCGGAACGCCACCCAACCGCAAACAGCAGGCGCATTTCGCCAAGCAGCTTCTGCTTGAGGCCGCGATGGTCCGGCGCGGGGCGTTCGCGGATCTGGGTGCGCAGGAGGTCGCGCGCGTGATCTATCTCGGGCTGGGCACCAAACCGTCCGAGGTGGCGAGCGACTACACGGCGGAGGCCGACGCCGAGACATGGGAGGGGCTGGAGCGGCTGATTACGTCCTATCTCGACCCCTCGCAGGGCTTCGCCGCACGGCGCGCGCCGCGCTCCGAGCGGATCGAGGGCGCGCATGATCACCTCGCGCGGCGCGGCGAATGGGAAACCAGCGCGGCGCCGGTGACCATCCCGCTGGGCAGGGCCGGCACATGAGCCCGCGCGACGCCGCCAGCGCCCGGCAGGTGGAGGCGGCCGATCCCGCCGCCTGCACATGGCTGTCGGCCAATGCCGGGTCGGGCAAGACCCGTGTGCTCACCGACCGGGTGGCGCGGCTGCTGCTGCGCGGCGTCGCCCCGCAGCGGATCCTGTGCCTGACCTATACCAAGGCCGCCGCGAGCGAGATGCAGAACCGGCTCTTCGACCGGCTGGGCGAATGGGCGATGCTGGAAGAGAGCGCACTGCGCGAGCAGCTTGCCGCGCTGGGGGTGGAGGAGCGGCTGGACGGCGATGTTCTGGCCCGCGCGCGGCGGCTATTCGCGCGCGCCATCGAAACCCCCGGCGGGCTCAAGGTGCAGACGATCCATTCCTTCTGCGCGGCGCTGCTGCGGCGGTTTCCACTCGAAGCCGGGGTGTCGCCGCAATTCACCGAGATGGACGAGCGCAGCGCGCGGCTCCTGCGCGAGGAGATCCTCGAGGACCTGTCCGAGAGTGAACCCGAAATGGTCGACCCGCTCATGCGCCATCTGGGCGGTGAGGACATCGCGAAGCTTCTGGGCGAGATCGCCGGCAAGGGCGCGGCACTGCGCACGCCACTCACCCGCGCGCAGGCGTTGGAGATGTTCGATCTGCCGCCCGGCTATGACGAAGCGGCGCTCATGGAAGAGGTGTTGCGCCCCGGCGATGCGTCACTAATCGCGCGATTAGTGACGATTCTGGCGACGGGCTCGACCAATGACGTGAAGGCTGCGGAGAAACTCGCCGGTTTCCGCGCCGACCGGCCCGGCCCGGCGGATATCGCGATTCTGGAGGATGTGCTGCTGACCGGCGCGAGCGCCGGCGAGCCGTTCACCGCCAAGTCCGGGCGCTTTCCCACAAAGGCGACCCGAGCGCGCATGGACGCGGCCGAACTGGATGCGCTCGATGCGCTCATGGCTCGGGTGGAGGCGGCGCGCCCGCGGCGTCTGGGGCTGGCGGCCGCGGAAAAGACGCTCGCGCTGCATGTCTTCGCCGCGCGCTTCCTTGGCGTTCTGGAGGAACGCAAGGCGGCGCGGGGCTGGCTGGATTTCGACGATCTGATCGCTCGCGCTTGCGTGCTGCTCAACGATTCCTCGGTCGCGCAATGGGTTCTGTTCAAGCTTGATGGCGGGATCGATCACATACTCGTCGACGAGGCGCAGGACACCAGCCCCGACCAATGGCAGGTGATCGAGAGCCTCACGCAGGAATTCACCGCGGGTCTTGGCGCACGCGAGGCCGAGCGGACGATCTTCGTCGTGGGCGACAAGAAGCAGTCGATCTATTCCTTTCAGGGCGCCGATCTGCGTGTCTTCGACGCCACGCGCGCGCGCTACAAGGCTGCCCTTTCGCGCGCGGGCATCGGGCTGGAGACGCTGGCGCTGGAGCATTCCTTCCGCTCGGCGCAAGCCATCCTGCGCCTCGTCGATCTGACATTCGACGACCGCGCCGGGCGCGGGCTGGGCGGCGAGGTCCGCCATATCGCCTTCCACCCCGACATGGCCGGGCGCGTCGATCTTTGGCCGGCGCTGGAGAAATCCGAAAAGCCGCCCGAGCGCGACTGGTGGGACCCGGTGGACATCGTCCCCGATGAGCACGAGAGCGCGCGGCTGGCCCGCGCCATCGCCGAGGAGATCGCCCGGCTGCTGCGCGATCGCACGGCCATACCCGTGCCGGGCGGCGCGGCGCGGGCGCTCTGCGCCGGCGATGTCCTGATCCTGCTGCGGCGGCGTTCGGCACTGTTTCACCGCATCATCGCCGCGTGCAAGGCGGCGGGGCTTCCCGTTGCCGGGGTGGACCGGATGCAGCTGGGCGGCGAGCTCGCGGTGCGCGATCTCACCGCGCTTCTGGCCTTCCTTGCCACGCCGGAGGACGATCTGTCGCTGGCCGCCGCGCTGCGCTCGCCGCTTTTCGGCTGGAGCGAGGCCGAGCTCTACGCCCTCGCCCATGATCGCGGCGGCGCCTTTCTCTGGACAGCGCTGCGCGGCGATCCCGGCGCCGAAGAGACCCGCGCGATCCTGAATGATCTGCGCGATCAGGCCGATTTCCTGCGCCCCTTCGAGCTGCTCGAGCGGATGCTCACCCGCCATGACGGCCGCCGCCGCCTGCTCGCGCGGCTGGGGCCGGAAGCCGAGGAGGGGATCGATGCGCTGCTTGCCCAGGCGCTGGCCTATGAGACAAGCGAGGTGCCCAGCCTGACGGGCTTTCTCGGCTGGCTCGACAGCGCCGAGGTGGAGATCAAGCGCCAGCTCGACAGCGCCGGCAATGCCATCCGGGTGATGACGGTGCATGGCGCCAAGGGGCTCGAATCGCCGCTGGTCATCCTGCCTGACACGGCCGCGCGCAACCCCCCGCGCGGCGGGGCGCTGTGCACGATACCCGGCCGGGGGGTGGCCTGGAAGACCGCCGCGCGCGAGATGCCCCCGGCCATGGCCGAGGCGCTGGAGGCCGCGCGCGCCGCCGAGGCCGAGGAAGAGATGCGCCTGCTCTATGTGGCGATGACGCGCGCGCAATCCTGGCTCATCGTCGCGGCGGCGGGTGAGGTGGGCCGCGGCGACAGCTGGTATGACCGCGTGGCCCAGGGGCTTGAGGCCGCAGGCGCGGCGACGGAGGCGTTTCCAACCGGCCCGGGGCGGCGGCTGGAGGAGGGCGACTGGCCCGCCGCCCGGCCCGAGGGCGCGCCGGTCGAGGCCGCCGCCGAGGCCGTCGTCCCCGGCTTTGCCACGCGGCCCGTTCCGGCGCCGGTGGAGGGGGCTACGTTCCTCGCGCCTTCGGATATGGGCGGCGCCAAGGCCCTTCCCGGCGAGGGTGATCTGCGCGACGAGGCAGCGGCGACACGTCGCGGGCGGCGCCTGCATCTGCTGCTGGAGCATCTGCCGCAATGGCCCGAAGCCGAGTGGCCGGCCATCGCGCGCAACCTGCTCGCCACGGAGGAGGAGGACGCACCGGCGGATGCGGCAGAGGAGGACTCGCTGATCGCCGAGGCGCGCGGTGTGCTGCGCGCGCCCGATCTGCGCTTTCTCTTCGCGCCCGATGCGCTG
>PWLT01000233.1 GCA_003558415.1 Hyphomicrobiales bacterium | reverse complement strand
CTGGGACAAGACTGCGCATGGCCTCTTCGCCGGCGACCGGCGCACGGGGGTCTCCGCACTTCCACTGGCACCGACGGGCAGCGACGGGCGATAGTCTGCACCGCAGCGGCCCCATGCCAATGCGCGGGGGACCGCGCGCGTGGGCCGGGGCGGTTACTGCGCGGCGGCCAGCACCGCCGAGACGGGGGCCAGTTCCACCGCATCCGCGCGGCCCTCCATCCGCCACTCCAGAATCCCCGCCAGGGTCTCCTCGCGGCTGCCGCCCAGCACGATCACCGAGCCACGCTGCGCCGCGCGGAAGACGGCGCGGTCAAGGTAGCGGCGAATGACCTCCGCCCGTTCGCCCTCTGCATCAAGGATGCGAAACACCCGCTCCGTTCCCAGCCCGGCGCTGCGCGCCACCTGTTCGGCGGCGTTCATGCCGCGGTCGAAGGTGACAAGCCCGTAGCCATCCTCGGCAATCACCGTGATCACCTGTTCGGCCAGCTGCCGATCGTTCTGGAAGCCGCCCTCGGGCAGATCCAGAACGCCCACGGCATCGGGCAACGCACCGAAATGGCCCTGAAAGGTCACCTCGAGATCGGATGCGCTCGCGCCCTGCGGGATCGCGCTCGCCAGCATGAGGACCTCCTTGCCCTCCCGCCGATAAAGCGCGCTGCGCTCCGCCGCGTCGGGCAGTGTGGGGTCAACCGCGATGGTGACGGGAAAGGGCAGCCGCGCAAGGCGGTCCTGATCATCGGGAGCGATACCGTCATCCATCATGATGATGGCAAAGAGCGGGCGATCCTCGGGATTGTCGAAATCCGCCGCGTTGCGCCGCAATGCCGGGAGCGGCTCATCGGGCTGTGCATCCTCCCCGGTCTGCACGTCACCGGGCAGTTCCGCCGGCTGTGCGTCCGGTGCGTCATCACCGATTCGCGGCAGGCGCAGGGTTTCGACGCCCGGGGCGGGGGTCAGCCCGACGCGCGGATCCGGGGCGGCGGGTTCTGCGGGAGAGTCCTCGCCATCGGGCTCCTGCATTGCAGGGGGCATCTCGGCGGGAGCCTCCGGGGCGATCTGCGGGAATACGGGCGGCGGCGCATCCGTCTCGGCCTGGCGCACACCGGGCGGCGGCCCTTCGGCGCGCACGGAATCATCCCCCGCCTGCGCCGGAAGCTCCGCCGCGCCATCCGCCTCGGCAGGCAGTTCGGGGTCGCGCGGCTGGTCGAGCTGCGGCGCCGGGGCCGGGGCACCATCGCGCAAGCCAGCGCCTGGCGCCGCATCGGGGGCGGAGGGCTGCCCCGCATCCGGCGTGACGGCTGCGACCCCGTCATCCAGGCCCGGCGCCTCGACCAATGCGTCACGCGACGCCGCATCGGGCGCAGAATCGAGCCGCGGCTCCCCATCCAAAAGTTGCGGGCGCGGCGTCACGCCCTCTCCGGGCGCGGGCATCCCGTCGGGCACCAGCGCGGAAAGCCCATCCATGCCCGTCTCGGCATCGGCGGGGGCATCGGGGCGCGCGACGATCGCGGGCGAGTCATCACCGTCTCTCGCATCGGGGGCCGCGATACCGTTTGGCGCCGGCGCTGTATCCGGCGCGGAGGGCTGCTGCGCCTCCGTCTCCGTTGCCTCCGGCGCGCGTCCCTCCTCCTCGTTTGGCACGCCGGCATCCGGAGCATCCTCGCGCCGCTCACCCGGCGCCTGCGCTTCCGGCTCCTGGGCTTCGGGCGCGGCCTGCTGGGCCGGCGAATCCACCTGCGGGCCTTCCACCGGGGGCGCAAGAAAGGACACAATTGCGAGCATGAGCGCGGAGGCGAGCCCGCCCCAGACGACACCTGCCAATAACCCTCTGAACAATCGCGCCTCCCTGCCTTGTGCTCCGGCTGCCTCACCCGGCGCGGCGCCCCTGCCCCGGCCATCTTGCCGGCCGGGCCTTGACCCCGGGCACCGCCTGCGCCCATCTATACCGCGACAGTCGCCGGGGATCACCCCCATGATGACGGCGCCGCCCTGGAGACCGCTCAAACATGATCCTGCTGATCGACAACTATGACAGCTTCACCTGGAACCTCGTGCATTATCTGGGCGAGCTGGGCGCCGAGGTGCGGGTGGAGCGCAACGACGCGCTCGACGTGGCCGCGGCCATGGCAATGGGGGCGCAGGCGATCGTGCTCTCCCCCGGCCCCTGCACCCCCAGTGAGGCCGGAATATGCGTCGATCTGGTGCGCGCGGCCGAAGCGGCGGGGCTGCCACTGCTCGGCGTGTGCCTCGGGCACCAGTCCATCGGTCAGGCCTTCGGCGGCAAGGTGGTGCGCGCGGGCGAGATCGTCCATGGCAAGACGGCGGCCATTCGCCATTCGGGCAAAGGGGTCTTCGCGGGGCTGCCCGACCCGTTTCGCGCCACGCGCTATCACAGCCTGATCGTCGAGCGCGAGAGCCTGCCCGCCCCGCTCGAGGTCACCGCCTGGCTGGAGGACGGCACGATCATGGGCCTGCGTCATCGCGAGACCCTGATCGAGGGGGTGCAGTTCCACCCCGAAAGCATCGCCTCCGAACACGGCCACCGCCTGCTGGGCAATTTCCTCGACAAGCTCGCGGTGCCGGCATGAGCACCGATCTCAAGGCGCTGATCGCGATCGCGGCGGACGGCCCCCTGACCCGCGATCAGGCCGAGGCCGCCTTTGACCGGCTGTTCGAGGGTGACGCCACCCCCGCGCAGATGGGCGGGCTGCTCATGGCGCTGCGCACGCGCGGCGAGACGGTGGAGGAATACGCCGCCGCCGCCACCGTGATGCGGCTGAAATGCAACCGCGTACGCGCGCCCGAGGGCGCGATGGACGTCGTCGGCACCGGCGGCGACGGCAAGGGCACGCTCAACATCTCGACCGCCGCCGCCTTTGTGGTCGCTGGCGCGGGCGTGGTGATCGCCAAGCATGGCAACCGCAATCTGAGCTCGAAATCGGGCGCCGCCGATGCCCTTGGCGAGTTGGGCATCGACGTGATGGTCGGCGTCGATGTGGTGGAGCGCGCCCTGCGCGAGATCGGCATCGGTTTCATGATGGCCCCCATGCATCACCCGGCCATGAAACATGTCGGCCCCGTGAGGGCCGAGCTGGGCACGCGGACGATCTTCAACATTCTCGGCCCGCTGACCAACCCCGCCGGTGTGCGACGCCAGCTCACCGGGGCCTTCTCGCCCGATCTGATCCGCCCCATGGCCGAAACGCTGCGACTGCTGGGCTCCGAGGCGGCGTGGCTCGTGCATGGCGGCGACGGCACCGACGAGCTGTCGATCGCCGGCCCAAGCCGGGTCGCCGCGCTCGAAGGCGACGCGGTGCGCGAATTCGACATCCACCCTGAGGATGCGGGCCTGCCCGCCCACCCGTTCGAGGCCATCCTCGGCGGCAGCCCGGCCCAGAACGCCGCCGCGCTGCGCGCCCTGCTCGAAGGCGGCAACGGCGCCTACCGCGATGCGGTGCTCTTCAACGCGGCTGCGGCACTCATCGTCGCCGGGCGCGCCGCCGATCTGCGCGAGGGGGTCGCCATGGCGCGCGAGAGCATCGATTCGGGGGCGGCCCGCAATAAGGTCGCGGCACTGGCCACCCTGACCCGCGGCTGACCGCCGGCCCCGGCTGCCTCCCTTTCGCGGACCCGCCCGTCTTCTTCGTCGAAATATCCCCGCCGGAGGCATGAATCGCCGCGCAGCGGCACCGAGCTGCGCGTCCATCTTTTCCGCGGACTGCGGATGTGCCATTGAGAGCCACATCTTGAGGAAGCGACATGACCACCATTCTCGACCGCATTCGCGACTACAAGTGCGAGGAGATCGCCGCCGCCCGGCGCGCCACGCCGATGGCCGAGCTCGAGCGCCGCGCCCGCGCCGCGCCGGGGCCGCGCGGTTTCACCCGCGCGCTCGAACAGGCCGCGCGCGAGGGCTACGGCCTGATCGCCGAGATCAAGAAGGCCAGCCCCTCCAAGGG
>PWLT01000334.1 GCA_003558415.1 Hyphomicrobiales bacterium | reverse complement strand
CCGATCACGTACAGATCCGGCTTCCCCGCTTCGCGCAGGTCCCCGAATGTGGCGCGCGCGCTCCCCAGCCGCTGCTGGATCAGGTCGCCGATCCAAGTGGAGAAAAAATCACCCTTGTGCCATCCGAATTCACGTGCCAGTCGGCGGATGTCGCGGATCACGCCAAAGGAGTCGTCCATGAAGTTCCGGAAATCCGTCGATTCCAGGATCTGCTTCTGCTCGGCGATGCCGTAGCCCAACGCGAAGATCAGCGCATTAATCGCGCCGGCACTCGCGCCCCCGACCCGCCGGATCTCGGGCAACAGACCGCGGTTTTCAAGGATCTGCATCGCGCCGACGTAGGCGATGCCTTTCACACCCCCACCCTCGAAGATCAAGTTCCGAAACTGTGCTGCCATTGCTTACCTCCTTTTTTCCGGGGACAGTACACCTAATATCCCCTTCTGTTGCGGCCGACGCCCAGGACGTTTAGGTGCCAGTGTCCGGCCCGTAACCGCCTCCAGACGCTCCATAAATGATTCGCTGCCCAGCGGCCTACCGGTCCGGGTGTGCCGCTCGATCACCTCGTCTCTCTCAACCATTTCACCCGAGAGATAGCTCGACCAGTCCCCGACCCTTTCCAGCATAGGCCGCACGTTCACCAAACGCCCGTTCTTGCCCTCCAAATGCGCTCGGGCGCTCGACCAACGCCAGTCGGCCGGCTCTCGACAAAGCTTGGCCTTCACCGGGTTCAACTCGACGTACCGAACCGTTGAAAGCAGATACCGCTCATCCATCACAAACGAATGGAACCGCTCCTGCCACAAATGCCCGCGCCACCCGTTGCGGAAGTTGATTCGGCGCGTATAACGGCGATGCGCCTCACCAAGCGCCGCACGCAGACCGTCCTCTTGTTTGGGAACCATCACGAGATGCACGTGATTGGGCATCAGACAGTAGGCCCAAACATCGGTCTCGGCTAACGCCGTGTATTCCGCCAGCAGGTCGATGTAGTGGAGGTAGTCCTCGTCGGTAAAGAAGACCCTCTGCCGGCGATTGCCACGCTGGGTCACATGATGCGGGTACCCCGGAATAACAACACGGGCCATCCTGGCCATCGTTCACCTCCTTGTGATTCCTGCAGATCATGCCACCGGTGCAGGCCGCTGAGAAATGGGTGTACTGTCCCCCGAAACACCCTGACACCCTGGCCGTTCTGCCCGGCGCTGGCGATCTTGCCGAGCATGTTCTCGTACAGGTCGCCCTTGGTATCGGCGTCGGTCATGTCGATGCCGTCGAGCTGGTCCACCACGTTGGCCAGCACGCGCGGCGTGGGCATCATGAAGATCGCGTCCTTCATGTGGTGGGAGTACGTCGAATCGCCCTCCTCCTCCGTCCCGCCGTTGCCGCCAAGCGACTTGATGAACGGGAAGACCTCGTCCTTCACCGTGACGAACATCCTCTCCGGCGCAGTCTCCTTGAACCGCGACCAGCGCAGGTGGTTCTCGTCGGGACCGAAGATCGGCTCCTCGACCGGATGCCCGATGCGCGCCGCCTTGTGCTCGCGCAACGTGTGCAGCTCGTCCAGCCGCTTGATGAACAGCAGATAGGTCAGCTGCTCGATGACCGACAGCGGGTTCGAGATGCCGCCCGACCACATCGCGTCCCAGATGCGGTCGACTTCGGACTTGAGTTCACCGGTAATCACGAATCGCTAGTCCTTGTCTTGCTTGCGCTACCTGGCAGAATGGACTGCACGAGCATGCCAACGCCTGAGCTCAGGTGCGTTTGACCCGACGCCTGCTTTTAGTGGGCAACGGATCAGACGTCACATGCAGCGATCTGTTGGGCGGCAGCACCTCAGAACGGAAAGCCATCATCTTCGTCCTCATCGAGCTCGTGCTCCTTCAGGCTGTTAATCAGCTGTTCGCAGGACTCTTTCTCAATCTTGTCTTTATACTCCGCAGCGAACTTAGTCATGAACTCGAACACATCGTGATCTCCCAATATCCAGCTGACCTGGCTATTTGTTAGCGCCGCATCCGCGATTTCGCTGACTTGTGATTGGCTGAAATTCTCAAATCCCGCAAGCTTAGCAATTGCGCTATGCGTAGTTACGAACGCGCGGCTTCCAACAAGCTGTTGAACAGACATTTCTTTCTCCAACTCACTGGCCAATTTGATATCTGGATAGTGCTCTTTGAAAAAAGGTGCCAAACGGCGATAAAAAAAGACCTCGGCATTCTTCTTGTCCTTCCACTCGCGGATTAGGAATTCTTTATGCTTGTTTTCGTCTAGTGCTGAGAAATAGTCCCGATCATCAGCAATGAGGTAAAGATCCTCGTCATCGGGCACGCTCTCAAGCAAAGCTCCCCAATTTATGGCATCTCCCAGCGACCCGTTCTTTCCTGGAGGATTGCCTATGCTCATTCGGAGTTGAGCTTTTGATATCAGCTTCTCAGTACTTTCAATGGCCTCTGCTTTTTCGAAGAGCTCCTGAATAACGTGATCAGCCTTGAGGGAGTTGCTTTCAATGTCTTTTGAAATCTTCGCGACCAACAATGAATGCTGCTTCTCGAACTCTTTCTGAAGCTCGCGGAGCGTGCCGTATTCCCCATAGTCCTTGCATAGAGCTGGAAACTGAAGGTTTAGTTTCTGTTCCTTCAGGCGCTTCAGAGCATCAGCGATCTTCGTTTCTCGGTTGCGCCTGTATTCGTCTACAGGTTGGTCGGGCAGATGAAGAACTACGTCCCCTTTCTCCAAGAGACCCTTGAGCTTGCGCAGCTCTTCCAAATCATCATTAGTAAGATGATAGAAGGACAGGAAGACGTTGGTATCAATAAATACGTTCATCGAAGTAGCTCTTCTTCTGCGGCCCAACGTTCCGCTAATATGCACCGCCTGTGGCGTCACCATTGCGAGGTTTGTTAGCAGCCTCGGCTCTCAAACGCTCAACCAGCCAGACTTTAATAATCGACTGCCGTGTTACACCAATACGAGCCGCTTCGCGATCCAGCGATTCGACTACCCAAGCAGGGAAGTCGACATTAATCCGTTTCTGTTCCTGGTTAGCGCGGCGCGCCGTGGACAGATCAAGATCATCGATGATGTCTTTCTTGCCTTGGTCAAATTTCTTATCAAAAGCTTTAGCTTTCATACAGCTCTACCTCTCGTTTGCGAGAACGCCTCACAGAAATGAGCCGGATTGTTCCGTTTCTGTAAGTGACGACGGCAGACCAATGCTTTTGACCAATAAGGCCTATGACCAGAAACCGAGGCTCATCTTCAGATTTGCCTCGGATCTCCAGCAGGTCAGGGTCATTCCATAGAGCCTGCGCATCCAGAAAGTCGATTCCGTGCTTCTCCAGATTGGTCTGGCTCTTGTCGTCATCGTACTCGAAACCGGCCATGAGTATTAAATATACCTTTTCTCTTCATTCGGCAAAAGGTGGGCCCTGGGTGGCTGCTAACGCTGCCAACACCTCCTTTCGGCGTTCAAGGTAGGTAACGGCCTCGGGAACGCCCAGGAGATGATCCATCAGAACATCCGTATCCGGCAGCAGACGCACTGCCATCAACTGGCATCGGGACCAGAACGATCAAGCTCACGTCGAAGCGCCGCGAAGTCCAGCAGATCCTCGCGACCCTGCCAGATACCCCGTGCCTGCTGTATTAGCGCTTGGCGGCCCGGCTTCTAGGACTTCGCGATGAGTTGATCCACGGCCTCACGGGTCAATTCGTACACTGCCTCGATGGGCACATCGAGTCCGATACTGTCCAGCCGGAGCCTCTCTCCGGGCCGGACAGGGTAGAGCACCCAGCGGCCGTCGGGGTCGGGGCGAAAGATTTCGATGCCCATCTCGTCGGGATCGACGAGCACATACTCGCGCAGGCTTTCGATCTGCCGGTAACAGGCGAACTTGCGGCCGATATCGAAGCTCGCCGTCGCCGGGGACAGACCCTCGACGATGAGACTGGGATGGCGCTT
>PWLT01000048.1 GCA_003558415.1 Hyphomicrobiales bacterium | reverse complement strand
GATGTTCGAGAAACTCGGGAGTGGTATCGGGCAGGTATCCGCTCTTGCCCTGGGATGCAGCCTCGGCGCGGAAGAAGCTCTGCGCCTCGCCCGCGCCGAGGATGCGTTGTGCCACGACAAGCAGATCCTCGGCCTCGGCCTCGCCATGGCTCCAGCTGCGCGCGCTGCCGCGGATATCGAAGGCATTGACGAACTGCCCCCCCTGCACCCGTTCCATCGGTGTCGGGAAGCGCAGCAGCGAACCGGCGAAGAACATGGCGGTGTTGAGCGTGAGCGACCAGAACAGCGCATGCAGCAGCGGATCCATCCCCACCACGCCGAACAGGCCCTGCGGGCGCAGCCAGGCGATTTCAAAGGGGCCTTCGGCGAACACCCGCGCGGGGATCAGCACATCCGGGCCGAAGCTGGGCAGGAAAAGCGCATAGAGCCAGACCGCGAAGCCCGCAATCAGCCCGGCCGCTGCACCGACTCGATTGGCCCCGCGCCAGAAGATTCCCCCCAGCATCGCCGGGAGCACCTGCGCCATGCCGATGAAGGCGATCAGCCCGATCGAGGCGAGCGCCTCGCCCCCCCCGGTCACGCTGTAATAGAGATAGCCAAGCGTCAGCACGCCGATGATCGAAAGCCTGCGCGCATTGAGCACCAGCCCCCGCATGTCGCCGACATCCGCCCGCTTGCCCGAGGCCAGCCAGAGCGGCACGATGACATGGTTCGACACCATGGTCGCCAGCGCGATCGAGGCGACGATGACCATCGAGGTCGCCGCCGAGAAACCGCCGAGAAAGGCCAGCATCGCCAGCCCCTCCTGCCCGAGGCTGAGCGGCAGCTGCAAGACGAACAGGTCGGGGTTGTAATCGGCCGGCAGCAGCTCCAGCCCCACGACCGCGATGGGCAGCACGAAGATGCTGATCAGGAACAGGTAGAGCGGAAATGCCCAGGAGGCGGTGGCGACATGGCGTTCATCCACGTTCTCGACGACCAGCACCTGGAACATGCGCGGCAGGCAGATGATCGCCGCGGCCGAGACGAAGGTAATACCCACCCAGCGGCCGGGCTGGAGCGCCCATTCCGGGCGGTCCTGCGCGGCGACCCGCGTCATGATGTCGGCCGGTCCATTGGCCACGCCCCAGACCACGAAGGCCCCCACCGCCATGAGCGCCACGAGCTTGACCACCGCCTCCACGGCGATCGCAATGATGATCCCGTTATGGCGCTCATTGGCATCGAGGTTGCGGGTGCCGAACAGGATGGTGAACAGCGCCAGCCCCGCCGCCACCCAGAGCGCGGTCTGCGAGCGATCGGGCGCCCCCCACCCTTCCTGGCTGTTTTCGGCCGCGAAGACCGCGAATGACAGCGAGATCGACTGCAGCTGAAGCGCGATATAGGGCGTCGCCGCTACCACAGCGAGCAAGGTCACGATCACGCCCAGCAGGTTCGATTTTCCGTAACGCGATGAGATCAGATCGGCGATCGAGGTGATGCGCTGCGTGCGCCCGATGCGCACCAGCTTGCGCAGCAGCCACCACCAGCCCACGAAAACCAGCGTCGGGCCGAGATAGATGGTCATGAATTCCAGCCCCGAACGCGCCGCGTAGCCGACCGCGCCATAAAACGTCCAGGCCGTGCAGTAGACCGACAGCGAAAGGGTGTAGACCAGGGGCGAGCGCAGCCAGCCGATGCGCCCGCGCTCCGCGCGCCGCTCGACGGCGAAGGCCACGACGAAAAGGAAGATGACATAGGCGAGGCAGGCAATGACCAGAAGGTTGAAGGTCAGCATTACCCGGCCTCTCCCCCTCCGGCGTCGTCGCGCCCCTCCCCGTCGCCGTGCGGATGGGCATCGTCACCGGCGATGGACGCAAGCCGGCGCGCAAGGACGAAGGCGCCGACGATGAGCCCGAACCAGACCATGAACAGGTAAAGGCCGATACCGGCGGTGCCCGTCGCGGTCGCGTCGCCCGGCATCCAGAACAGGGGCAGCATCACCAGGAACACCCCCAGAACGGGCAGCAGGCGCGCGGCATCCATCATTCGGCGGCGGCGATAGGTCTGCAGCGCCAGATAGAGCGGCTGACGCGGCGGCCTCATGGGCCGGCCATCTCGCGCACCGCCTCGAGCACCTCCGCATTGGAGAAGGGCTTGACCATGAAGCGGTTGGCACCATGGCGCTCGGCCATCTCGCGGTCCTGCTTCTGCCCCTTGGCGGTGAGCATGAGCACCGGAAGCGAGCGCGTTGCGGGGTCGGCGCGCAGCGCCTGAAGAATGTCGTAACCGCTGCGTCCGGGCAGCATCACGTCGAGGATGAGAAGGTCGGGCTGCATCTTCGTGACCGCCTCGATCGCGCCGACCCCGTCGCCGTGGCTCTCCACCTGCCAGCCATCGCGTGAGAGGATGAAACTTATGGCCTCGACGATGTTGGGTTCATCCTCGATCACCAGGACACGCTTGCCCATGTTTCACTCTCCCCCCGGGCCGCGTCGGCGCCGCCTCTCGGCGCGACTATCGCGGGTTTGACCTGCGCTGTCAAAACCCCTGGGTCAGGATCGAGGGCTCGCGCCGTGCCGGACAGTCCATGCGGGGGCAGACGCGGCAGCTCGTCCCGACCCGTTCGGGCTGCGCGAGCGGCCCCTTCCCCGCCCCCGCCTCGGGCGGGTCCGCGGCGCGCAGCAACATATAGGCCTCCAGCACACGCGGCGTGGCGAAGCTGGGCGGTGTGCGCGAATGGCAATAGCTGTAACTGTCAAAGCGCTGCGGCAGCCGCCCGGCCATTTCCAGCCGCGCATGGATCGGCTCCAGCGGGCGCGAGAGGGCGCGAAAGAGCGGCCAGAGCGGACAGGCGGCGCCGAAGCGCGGCAGGCGGAACCCCGGCAGCGGCTTGCGGAAGGTCATCGTCCCCGACCCGTCGCAGATCACCAGCCCCAGCTCCGGGGCGCCGAGCTGCTCGGCCGTCAGCGAGGCCAGGCGGCGCAACAGCCGGGGCAGATCGTCACCCAGCCCCGGGACGCCGGACAGGCGGGCCGGATCGGGGCCGTGTTCGTCCAATGCGCCTTGCATCGTCGTAAGCGGCAATGCCAGCGCATCGCGGCGATACCGCTCCAGCCAGTCGAGCGCCAGGCGGCGCGCCGACGGGCTGGCAAGCGTGGAATCTCCTGCGATCAGCGCCTCGGGCCGCACGTCCTGACCGGACTCGAGTTCGGGGATATGGTAGTTGCGCGCTTCGAGCCAGCTTTCGAGCTCCTCCTGCGGTGCGGCGATGGCGGTTTCATCGTCCTGGGAGGTTTCGAGATAGCTCACCAGCGCCTGCGCCCCCTCGGCCAGGCGAAGCGAGTCGGCATGGAGATTGCGGTGAAAGCGCATCTGCCATTCGGGGTCGATCGCGTCATTCTCGGCCAGGATCGCGGCGGTGGAGCGCAGCGAGGCCGCGACCGAGAGCACCTCGTGAAGCGAGGCCTGCAGATGCGGCTCATGGGTCATCCGATCGGTCAGCCGCTCCACGGTGCGCTCCAGCGCGTCGAGCCGCGACTGCTGCACGGCCAGGAGCGCCGCCCAGCCCGGAAACCGCCCGACCAGTTCCTCGATGCGGTCAAGCTCGGGCGGCGAATCCGCGTCCTTCCCCGCAGCGGCGGCCGCGTCGCGCAGCGCCTCGATGAGCCCGGCATCCGCCCCCTCGCTCAGCGACTCCCGGCTCACACCGAGTTCCGCGGCAAGCCGGTCGAGCAGCTCTGGCGCCACGCGGCGCCTGTTGTGCTCGATCAGGTTGAGATAGGAGGCCGAGACCTGCAGCCGGCGCGCAAGCTCCGCCTGGCGCAGCCCCAGCAGCATGCGGCGCTGTCGTATCCGGCTTCCGGTGAGCGATAAGCGCGCCATGGCGACCCCTTGGGTGAGCAGGCGCATCGCGCGCCCCGAGCCGCAGGGTTGCAGAAAACACGCATTCGGAAAAGCGCCCTTCCCGTGCGCACCCTGTCCAGATCGCCGCTT
>PWLT01000091.1 GCA_003558415.1 Hyphomicrobiales bacterium | reverse complement strand
TAGCCGCGTTCGATCTTGTCGAAGTGATAGGCGATGTCGGGGGCGAAATAGGTCCAGCCGCCATCGGATTTCATCAGCGGGCGATCGACATCGTCGCCATGCGCGGTGGAGCGGAACAGCGTCTGCTCGCGCGGCTCCCAGTCCTCGGGCGTCTTGCCCTTGGGCGGCTCGAGAACGCCGCGATAGATCAGGTCCTGCTCGCGCAGCGTCTCGACGGCGGACTCGATGCGCCCGGTGCCGTAGAGCGACTTCTCCGAGAAATAGACATCCATCTCGACGCCGAGCGCCGCGAGGTCGGCGCGGATGCGTGTCATCATCCTGTCGGTGGCGAAATCGCGCACCGTCTCGAGCCAGTCGGATTCGGGTCGATCGAGGAAGGCGTCGCCATATTCGGCCTTGAGCGCCTCGCCGACCTCGATGAGATAGTCGCCCGGATAGAGCCCCTCGGCGATCTCGGGGGCGCGACCATGCGCCTCGCGGTAGCGCTCATAGGCCGAGCGCGCCAGGACATCGACCTGCGCGCCACCGTCATTGATGTAGTATTCGCGCGTGACCTCCCAGCCCGCAAACTCCAGCAGCCGCGCCAGCGCGTCGCCGAATACCGCGCCGCGGGTGTGGCCCACATGCAGCGGCCCCGTGGGATTGGCCGACACGAACTCGACATTGACGCGCCGCCCCTGCCCCCGCTCGCTACGCCCGAAATCCGCACCGGTGCGAAGCACCGCGCGCAGCAGTTCGTGCCACAGTGACGGCGCCAGGCGCAGATTGAGAAACCCCGGCCCCGCCACCTCGGCCGAGGCGATGCGCGCATCCGCCTCCAGCCGGGCGGCAAGCGCCGTGGCGATGTCGCGCGGCTTGAGCCCTGCGGGCTTGGCCAGCACCATCGCGGCATTGGTCGCCATGTCGCCATGCGCGGGGTCGCGCGGCGGCTCCACCGTGATCGCGGCGCGGTCGAGCCCCTTGGGCAATCCGCCCTCGGCCTCGAGCGCGTCGAGGCAGTCATTGACCAGCCCGAGCATTTCGGTGAAGAGATTCATCGCATCCATCCTTTGCCTGGTTGCGCGCGGTTTACCACGGCAAGGGGCGGGGTCAACGACGCGGCCCGGGTCTTGCGGCTCAACTGCCCTCGCCCAGCAGCCGCGTGTGTTCCTGCAATGCGAACCGGTCGGTCATGCCGGCGACGTAATCGGCCACGACCCTCGCCAGCGCCGGCTCCTCGCCCCCGGCGGCCTCGATATCGGCGCGCCACTCACCAGGCAGCAACTCGGGGCGGTTCATGAACAGCGAAAAGAGGTCCTCGACCACGCGGGTGACATGGGCGCGCTGATCCATGACCGACGGCGCGCGATACATCTTGTGAAACAGGAAATCGCGCAGCTGGCGCAGTTCGGCCTTCATGGGGGCGGAGAAATCCACCACCGGCGCGCCAAGCTCGCGCACCGCCTGCGCGTCGGCGGGCTCGGCGCGCGCCAGCCGCGCGCGCGAGACCGCCAGCACATCCTCCACCATCGCCCCGAACACGCGCCGCAGCGCCTCGTGCCGCCGCCGCGTGGCCTCAAGCCCCGAATAGCGGCGATCGACCTCGGCATATGCGGGGGCGGTCACGGGAAGCTCACCCAGATCCGCATCGCTGAACAGCCCCGCGCGCAGCCCGTCATGCAGGTCATGGTGGTTATAGGCGATATCGTCCGACAATGCGGCCACCTGCGCCTCGGGGCCGGCATGGGTGTGCAGCTCCAGATCGTGCAGGGCGTCGTATTCCACCAGCGCCTGCGGCAGCGGCCCGTCGAGCGGGCGGCCATCGGCGCCGACCAGCGGCCCGTTATGCTTGGCGATGCCCTCCAGCGTCTCCCATGTCAGGTTGAGCCCGTCGAACTCGGCGTAGTGACGCTCCAGCCGGGTGACGATGCGCAGCGCCTGGGCGTTGTGGTCGAAACCGCCATGGGGGGCCATGAGCCGCGCCAGAGCATCCTCGCCGGTATGGCCGAAGGGCGTGTGGCCCAGATCATGCGCCAGCGCCACCGCCTCGGCCAGTTCGGTATGCAGCCCCAGCACGCCGGCGATGGTGCGCGCGACCTGCGCCACCTCGATCGAATGGGTCAGCCGCGTGCGGTAATAATCGCCCTCATGCTCGACGAAGACCTGGGTCTTGTGCTTGAGGCGGCGGAAGGCCGAGGAATGGATGATGCGGTCGCGATCGCGCTGAAAGGCCGAGCGGAACGCGCTCTCGGGCTCGGGGTGGAGCCGGCCCCGGCTCGCGGCCGGATCGGAGGCATAGGGAGCCTGCATCGCACCTCTCGCTTGTCGCGCTGCGTCACCACGCTTATATTGCAAAGTGAAACAATCGGAAATGACGAACTGGACGCGTGACAATGGATCTGACCCTTCCGCCGAAGGTCACCGACCGGGCCTTTGCCCGGCTGCAGGAAATTCTTGAACAGGCCGAACAGGGCCAGGCCCTGCGCGTCGCGGTGGAGGGCGGCGGCTGTTCGGGCTTTCAGTACGACATCCGCCTCGACGCGCCGGAGGCCGATGATCTGGTGCTCGAGAAGGACGGCGCGCAGGTGGTGATCGACAGCGTCTCGCTGCCGTTTCTCGCGGATGCGGTGATCGATTTCACCGAGGAGCTGATCGGCTCGCGCTTCACCATCGACAACCCCAATGCCAGCAGCTCCTGTGGCTGTGGCACGAGTTTCTCGATCTGATCCGGAGGGTGGGCGCGATGCGGCCTCATCCACTGGCGCAGTTCACGCAGCGCGCGGTCGCGGGCTCCAGATCAAGCCGGCCTTCGGGGATCGGCTCGCCGCAATCCTCGCAATAGCCGAATTCACCTTCATCGATGCGCGCCAGCGCGGCGCGGAGCACCCGCCGCCGCCCGGCCCGGCGCGCGGACTGGGCCTTGGCCATCGCCTGTTGCTGCAACGCGTCCATGCGGCTGAGCCGCCCCACCGATTGTTGATCGAGCGTGACCGTGCGCCGCCCCTCTGCCCCGGCAGCGTCTTCGCGCTCAAGTTCGGCCAGCAGATCAAGCAACCGGGAGCGGTATTGCGCAAGGCGGGCGGTATCCATCGAATTTTCCTCAACACGCTGTCAATTCCCACCGCTAATGCTATTTTCAGAATCTGACAACCTGCCGGGAGGGCCGTGACATGGCGCAGCAGAATCAAGCGAAGTTTTCGCAACTCGATCCGGTCTGGTCCCGCATCCGCGAGGAGTCCGAGGAGGCGGTGAGCAACGAGCCCCTGCTTGGGGGCGTGATTCACTGCTCGGTCCTTCACCACGACACGCTCGAGGCGGCGATGGCCTATCGTTTCTCGCTCAAGCTCGCCTCGGGCGAAATGAGCGAGCAGATCCTGCGCGAGATCGCGGATGCGGCCTATGCCGACGACCCATGGCTGGGCGAGGCCGCGCGCGCCGATCTCGTCGCCGTGTATGAGCGCGACCCGGCCTGCAATCGCTTCATCAAGCCGCTGCTCTATTTCAAGGGATTCCAGGCGCTGCAGGCCTATCGCGTGAGCCACTGGCTGTGCGAACAGGGGCGCGTCGATTTCGCCTCCTTCATCCAGATGCGCGTGTCGGAGGCGTTCGGTGTCGATATCCACCCCGGCGCGCGCATGGGCAAGGGCATCATGATCGACCACGCGCATTCGATCGTCATTGGCGAGACGGCGGTGGTGGGCGACAATGTCTCGATGCTGCACTCCGTGACGCTGGGCGGCACCGGCAAGGAGGACGGCGACCGCCATCCCAAGATCGGCAATGGCGTGCTCATCGGCGCCGGTGCGAAGGTTCTGGGCAATATCAGCGTGGGCCATTGCAGCCGCATTGCCGCCGGGTCGGTGGTGCTCGAGGACATTCCACCCAAGAAGACGGTCGCCGGCGTGCCCGCGCGCATCGTCGGCGAGGCCGGTTGCGACCAGCCCTCGCAGACCATGGACCAGATCCTGCGCGGCGAGATCTGAGCCCGGCACGGGCGCGGC
>PWLT01000448.1 GCA_003558415.1 Hyphomicrobiales bacterium | reverse complement strand
TTGCCGTCGATCAGGTCGCCGGCGGTGGCGTTGAAGCGTTCGCTGTCGTCGTCGTGGCGCCCGCGGGTCGACACGATCTCGCCCTGATCGATGAACGCGTCGGCCACCCGGATCGCCTGGTTGAGCAGCCCGCCGGGATTGTTGCGCAGATCGAGCACCACGCCCGAGATCTCGTCCAGCCCCCCGGCGTCCTCGATCGCCTCTTCGATTCCTTCGCGCAGGTTCGGCCAGGTCTGGTCATTGAAGGTGGTGACGCGCAGGACGACGCTGTCGCCCTCCATGCGGGTGCGCACCGCGGTCAGCGTGATGGTGTCGCGCACGATGGAGACGTCGAAGGGCTCGGACGAGCTATCGCGCACCACGGTGATGATGATCTCCGAGCCCACCGGGCCGCGCATCAGATCCACCGCCTCGTCAAGCGTCATCCCCAGCACCGATTCGCCATCGACATGGGTGATGAAGTCGCCCGCCTCGATCCCTGCGGCATCGGCGGGCGTGCCGTCCATGGGCGAGACGACCTTGACGAAGCCGTCCTCCATCGTCACCTCGATACCGAGGCCCCCGAACTCGCCGCGCGTCTGCACACGCATGTCGGAGAAATCCTCGGGCGGCAGATAGCCCGAATGCGGATCGAGCGAGGTGAGCATCCCCTGGATCGCCGCCTCGATCAGATCGGCCGAGTCGACCTCGTCGACATAATTGGCTCGGATGCGCTCGAATATGTCACCGAACAGGTCGAGCTGCTGATAGACGGAGCGGTTGTTCTCGTTTTCCTGCGCGATCAGCGGGCCCGCGATCTGCGTGGTCAGCAGGCCCCCGGCCACAACGCCAGCGATGGCTGCCAGAACGAATTTCCTCATGGCCTCTTCCTATTCCCTTGTCTGCGCGAACCACTCAGCGGGGTCCACGGGTTCCGTGCCTTCCCGCAGCTCCAGATAGAGCGTCTCCGTCAGGCCGCCAACACCCTGGCGCGCTCCGTCAAGGAACTGGTCCACCTGCGGATCCTGCCCGCCCATCATCCCGAGCGCCGCGCCCTCGGGGACCACTTCACCCACGTCACCATACACGATGTCAAGCCCGGCTAGCACCATCAGATGGTTTTCGGCGGGCTCCAGTACAATCACGTTTGCGTAGTCCAGCAACGGCCCGACATAGCGGATCGTGGCGGGCCAGGGCGCGGTGACGAGCGCGCGCGGGCGGGTCGCCAGCACCAGCCCGGGCCGCCGGATCCCGGCCGCATCCGCCTCGCCCGCGCGGCGCAGGACACTGCCCTGCACCGGCAGCGGCAAGGCGCCGCGTGCGTCGGCGAAGTCCTCGGCCGCCTCCGTATCCGGGGCAGGGGGCAACTCGGCCCCGGCCAGCCCGGTGGCGAAGGCGTCGAGCGTCTCGGCGCTATCAACCAGTGCGCGCAGGGCTTCGGGGTCGTCGATGACACGCTGCGGCAACTCGCGCCGATCGGCCATCGCCTGGCTCAGGCTTACGCGGGCCTCTTGCAGGCGGCTCAGCCCCTCCTCCAGCGTTCCGGCGGCACTCTCCTGAAGTGCGCGCATCATCGCGATCTCCTCCAGATCCGCGCGGATCGAGTCCACTTCGGACTGCAGGGCGGGGGTCACATCGGCCAGGATCATGCCCAGCCGCGCCGTGCCCAGGGGGCCGGACGGGTGCAGCAGCAGAAGCGGCCCCTCGGTTCGCTCCAGCGCCATGAGCACACCCAGTAGTTGCGCCATCTCGGTGCTGCGGGCATCGAATCGCCGCCGGATCGCCGCCTCCCGAATGGCGGCGCGGCGCAACCCGTCGCGCAGTGAGGCCAGGCCTTCTTCGACCGCGCCGATGGTGCGGGTCAGGGCGGCGACGCGGTCGCGGGCGCCCTCGGCCTCGGCCAGCGCCTCGGTCGCGTCCTGCAGACGCTCGGCGGCCTGCATGGCCCGCTCCACGGCATCGGCGAGCGCAGCGGCGGGGATGAGCGCAAGCCAGAGCACGGCCAGCACGGCAAGGATTCGCCGGGCCGCCACCGCGACACTCATGGCGTCTCGATGAGGCTCTTGCCCGTCATCTCGGGCGGCGCGTCGAGCCCCATCAGCCCGAGCAGGGTGGGCGCGACATCGGCCAGGCGCCCGCCCTCGCGCAAGCGCGTCCCCGGTTCCGCCCCGATCAGCGCCACGGGCACCGGGCTGGTGGTATGCGCGGTATGTGGCCCGCCGGTTTTCGGGTCGATCATGATCTCGCAATTGCCGTGATCGGCGGTCAGCAGCATCGCACCGCCCGCCGCCTCCAGCGCATCGAGCACCGCCGCGAGCCCGCGATCGACCGCTTCGCAGGCCCGGATCGCGGCATTCAGATCGCCGGTATGGCCCACCATGTCGGGATTGGCGAAATTCACCACGATCAGATCGAACCCCTCCCCGATGGCCGCGACAAGGTGCTCGGTCACTTCCGCGGCCGCCATCTCGGGGGCCAGATCGTAGGTGGCCACCTTCGGGCTGGGCGCCATGTATCGTTCCTCGCCTTCCTCGGGCTCTTCGCGCCCGCCACTGAGGAAGAAGGTGACATGGGGGTATTTCTCGGTCTCCGCGAGCCGGAACTGGCGCAGCCCGTGTGCGGCTACCCATGTGCCAAGCGTGTTGGCGATGGCACGTTTGGGAAAGACGGTGTCGAACCAGGCGTTATGGGCCTGGGAATATTCGACCATGCCCAGTCGCGCGGCCCAGTCGGGGCGCGCGGAGACATCAAAGGCGTCGAAATCGGGATCGGCCAGCGCGGCAAGGATCTCGCGCGCCCGGTCGGCGCGGAAATTGAGGCAGAAGAACCCGTCGCCGTCGCGCGCGCCGGAATATTCACCGATCACGGTCGGGGCGATGAACTCGTCGGTCTCGCCGCGTTCATGCGCTACGGCGACGGCCGTGGCGGCATCGGGGGCAGCTTCGCCGCGCCCGGCGGTCATGGCGGCGAAGGCGCGCTCCACACGGTCCCAGCGCTTGTCGCGGTCCATCGCCCAGTAGCGCCCGATCACAGTGGCGATGCGCGCGCCCTGCGGCAGCCCCTCTGCCAGAGCCGAGATGTAGTCCGGCGCCGAGCTTGGCGCGACGTCGCGCCCGTCGGTGATGGCGTGGATGGCCACGGGGATCCCCGCGCCGGCGATGACGCGCACCGCCTCGAGAAGATGATCGAGATGCCCATGCACGCCCCCATCCGAGACCACGCCCATCAGATGCGCGGTTCCCCCGGATGCCGCGAGCCGGTCGATGAAGGCGCGCAGGGCGGGGGCGTCGGCGAAGCTGCCATCCTCGATGGCCAGATCGATCTGGCCCAGATCCATCGCCACCACCCGCCCGGCGCCGATATTGGTGTGGCCGACCTCGGAATTGCCCATCTGCCCGGCGGGCAGACCCACGTCGCGGCCATGGGTGACGAGCGTCGAATGCGGGCAGCTGGCCATGACCCGGTCGAAGGTCGGGGTGTCGGCCTGCGCCACCGCGTTGCCCGTGCGCTCGGCGCGCAGCCCCCAGCCATCGAGAATGCACAGAACCACGGGTTTGACTGCGTGCATTGCGGGGTGTCCTTGCCTGCCTGCTGCCTTGCGTGCCTTCTACGCCTGCGCGCCATGCGGGGCAAGCGGGCCGGGCGCTCGGTCGCGGCCCGCCCCGTCAGCCCTGCCGCTTGCGCTTGACCTTGCGCTTGACCTTGTCGTCGCGGGCCTTGGCGCGGGCCGGCTTGCGCTTGCCGCCCTTGCCGCGCGCGGGTTGCGGGCCGCGCGGCAGCGCCTCGCCCTCCAGCTCCAGCAGCTCCAGCGTCAGCCCCCCGGTCACCGGCGTGGCTTCGGCCAGCCGCACCAGCACCCGCATCCCCAGCGAGATGGTCAGGCCCGAGCGGTCGCCCATCAGCGTCTGCGCGTCGGCATCGAAGTGGAAAAACTCATGGCCCAGCGTGCGGATCGGCACCAGCCCGTCGGCGCCGGTCTCGTCGAGCTTCACGAACAGGCCGAAGCGCGTGATGCCCGATA
>PWLT01000335.1 GCA_003558415.1 Hyphomicrobiales bacterium | reverse complement strand
GGGTGCAGATCGTCATCGGCATGGGCACCATCTTTCTGACGCTGGGCCATATGGATGGCGCCAAGATGCTGCAGTTCATGTCCTGGTCGCAATCGGTCATGGGTCTGCAGGTCAATGCCTGGCAGGAAGTGGTCGATGTGCACTGGCTCTACAAGCTGCACATCTTCCTCGGGCTGGTGATCGTGGCGCTGTTTCCCTTCACCCGGCTGGTGCACATGCTGTCGGTTCCGATCCGCTTCCTGTGGCGGCCCGGCTACCAGATCGTGCGCTCGCGCCGTGGGGCGAAGCCGGCGCGCACCGGGCTCAAGCCCATGAACGCCAACAAGTGACAAGACATGCCCTGCCGCACGGATAACGGCGGCAGGGTGCCCTGAAAGGATACAGCCATGAAGCCGCTTCTGCCGCCCATTGTCGTCAATGGCACAACCATTTCGCCCGAACGCGTCGCGGCCGAGGCGCAAAACCACCCGGCCCCGAAAGACAAGCCGGGGCTGGCCTGGAAAGCCGCCGCGCGCGCGCTCGCCATCCGCGAGCTGATGCTGCAGGAAGCGCAGCGGCGCGGGCTCGAACCCGCTCCGCAGGAGCAGGCCCCCGGCCGGGTGGAGACAGAGGATGAGGCACTGGTGCGCCAGCTTCTCGAACAGGCGGTGCAGCCCGCGCCGCCCAGTGAGGCGGAGCTGCGCGCGATCTATGAGCGCGCGCCCGACCGGTTCCGCGCACCCACGCTCTATGCGCCCGCGCATATCCTCTTCGCCGCCCCGCCCGAGGATGCGCAGGCCCGGGCGCAGGCGCGGGAGCGCGCCGAGAAGGTGCTGGAGGCGCTGCTGGCCGACCCGCCCCGCTTTGCCGCGCTTGCGCGCGAGCACAGCGCCTGCCAGTCGCGCGAGGCGGGTGGTTCGCTGGGGCAGGTCACGGCCGCCGATCTCGTCGCTGATTTTGCGCAGGCACTCAAGGGCATGTCCGAGGGTACGATCCTGGAGCGGCCGGTCGAAACCCGCTATGGCCTGCATCTCATCCGCCTCGACGCCAAGGCCGAAGGCGAGGTTCTGCCCTTTGAGGCGGTCGAAAGCGGGCTTGCGCAGGCCTGGGAAAAGGCCGCCTGGGCCCGGGAGTCGCGCGCATTCATCGCCGATCTCGCGTCGCGGGCCGAGGTGAGCGGCGTATCCCTCGAGTCGGGCTGACCCGCCGGAGGCGGATCAGCCCGTATGTGGCTTGTGTCAGACGCCCCGAAAGGTCAGCGCGGATCGTATTCCACGATGATACGGCCCAGATCGGCGGGGTTCGGAGAAAGCTCCTCATCGCCCGAGGGCATGTTCGAGACCTGGAACATGTAGGCCAGAATATCCGCGATCTGTTCGTTGCTCATGCTCCCGGGGTTCTGCTCGGGCATCGAGCCGCGAGTGTATTCGAACAGCGACGCGACGGACTGATCTTCCCAGCTGCGGATGAGACGCGCGCGGGCAACCGCCGGGCTGCCGCTCATGTCCGGGTCTTCGGCCGCACCGTCCAGCCGGATGCCGTGACACTGCGAGCATGATGCGCGGTAGAACTGCTCCCCACGTTCGGCCTGCTCATCGGTGTAAACGCCATCCCAGACGGAGACGCGCATATCCTCCACGTCCTCGCCGATATAGGCTGCGACCTCATCGACATCCACGCCGCCATACTCGTTGCCCCAGCTGTTGCGGATATAGGTGGCCACGGCCGCAACCTGCTCGGCATCGAGATTTGCAAATGGCGGCATGGCCTCGCGGCCCTCGTGGATTATGCTGGCGACAGCCCCGGCATCCTCGAGGAACTCGTTTTCCGCGAGCGCGGGGAATGCGGGCGGGGTGCCCTGCCCTTCCGAGCGGTGACACTGCGCGCATGAGTTGCCGTAGATCTCTTCGCCAAGTGCCATGAGATCTTCGTCCACAGCCTCCTGGGCATTTGCCACCGAGGCAAGAAGCGCCATGGCCGCGATTGCGCCGGCGCCGGGCGCGATTCGTTTCAACATACTGGAAACCTCCTCCTTATTTGTGATTTCAGGCCCAAACCCAGAGCTTTTCGTCATCCGTCGGTTCGGGGACGAGCTCGATGGTCTGCTGCATATCCGAGCCCACGTCGATCTCGACGCGGGACGCCGCGAACTCCTTACCGGATGCTACAATCTTGTAGCGGCCCTTCGCAACGCGGAACTCTGCCCGGCCTTCGGCATCCGCCAGGCCGCGATAGGGGTGCATCTGCAACCGCGCGCGCTCGACCGGGGTCTTGTCCTGGGCATTCACCACCGTCACCGCGACCGTGAACTCACCCGGCGGGGTGCAGTTGAGCCGGAAACGGGCAGTGCCCTCCGCATGGGCGAGGTCGAATTCGTCCATCGCGGCAGTGACCTGCATGGGGTAGCGGCCTTCCGCCTCGGGGGCGGTGAGTTCAACCTCGGCGTAGTGAAGGCCGGCGGTGCCCGGCCAGATGTCCTCGCCCACGGTGCCGGTCGCGATCTCTGCGCCGTCCTCGTCGTGAATCACGAAACCCGCGCCCGAGGCATCGCAGGCCGAGGAGCATTTGATCCCGACCTTGATATTGAGTGTCGCGCCGGTCTCGACGGCGGTGGGCACGTCCCACACCACGATGCTGGTGGAGTGCGCCTTGACCTCGAACCCGAAGGGAACCTGCGCGGCCTCGCGCGGCTCACCTTCGCCGGTATCCTCGGTCATCACGGCGAGCCACTGGTATTCGCCGGGCGCGGACGGGGCGTCGATCTCCAGGCCGCCGGTGCGGTTGAGCTCGCCGTCGTATTCCTCGAAGGCAACCTCGCCCAGCGAGTCGCCATCGGTATCGCGGATCAGCAGCTTCTGTCCGCGCAGATCGTATCCCTTGGCCCCGATGACGGTGCCCGTAAGCGTCATGCGCGATCCCGCATCGACGGGTGAGGGGTTCACGTCAATCGACAGCATGGGGGCGCTGGTTTGCAGTTCTTGTTCTTGTTCGGCGCTCATCTTTCCATGAATCCGTTGATGTCAGAGGGAAGGACAGGTCCGCCGGGGAGCGCGAAGCCCCCCGGCGGCGTGGCGGTCGTTCAACCGCGTGTGGCTCAGTTCGGCTCGCGCACCGCGTTGGTGCCGGCCATGTAGCCCTGAACCAGGCCGCGGCCGAGGCCGTGCTTGTTCACACCGCCGGCAACCTCGCCGCCAGCATAGAGCCCCGGGATCGGCTGACCCTGCATGTCCACGACCTGGGCGCGGCCGTTGATGCGCAGCCCGCCATAGGAGTCGTGCCAGATCACCATGATCGACAGCGCGTAGAAGGGCGGCGAGTCGATGCGGAACATCGGCGCGTCGTCACCGCGGTCGAAGTCCTCGTCGACGCCTTCATCCACGAAGCCGTTCCAACGCTCGACCGTGTCGGAGAGATGGATCATCGGCACACGCTGGTAGGGGTTGCCCTCGTGGATCTTGTGGGCAAGCTCCTCGATCGTGTCGGCCTTGAAGTACTGGCCGTTCGTCTCGCTGACATAGGGATAGCGAAGCTCCCAGCCCATACGGTCCACCGCGCCCTGGTCGAAGATCGCCCAGACCGGCCCCGCGTGGTAATGCGGCGCCACCGAGCCTTCGTTCATGGCCACCGCCGCGTCGATGCCCGAGCTGTAGTCGTAAAGCTGGCGCACCGTCTCGGCGGCGCTGTTGCGCCAGTCGAGCGGAATGTGGTCAAGTCCCGCGTTGGGCACACCGGCCGATTCGCCGCCCGGATAGCGCGACGCGCCGACCCGCAGCGGCAGACGCACCTCGTTATAGAAGCGCTTGCCGACCTGGTTCACCGCGATGAGTTCCTCGAAGCCCGCATTGCCCACGTTCAGGCCGGTGGCCTGACGGAAGGGGAAGGTCGGGTGACCGGGGAACATGTCGGTATAGGCATCGCGCACGCCCAGACGGGTCTGGATGTGGAACGTTGTCGGATAGGACAGGTTCTGCTGCATCCCCGAGAGGTTCGCGCCGATCTTCAGGCCCGCGATGATGCCGCTGGCATCCTG
>PWLT01000197.1 GCA_003558415.1 Hyphomicrobiales bacterium | reverse complement strand
AGGTCGCCCGCGGCTGCTGCGCCCGGGTGGCATCCCCGTCGAGGCAATCGAGAGCTGCCTCGGCCGCGCGCTTGAGATCGGCACCGAGGCCTCCCCCGCACGCCCCGACGCTCCGGGGCAACTCGACTCGCATTACGCACCACGGGCGCGGGTGCGGCTGGAGGTGACTGCACCGCAACCGGATGAGATCTGGATCGGCTTCGGACCCGCCGCATCAGACAGCGCGCTGAACCTCTCGCCCGCCGGCGATCTGGTGGAGGCGGCGTCGCGGCTTTTCCACCTGCTGCGCGAGGCCGATGCGCGCGCCGGCAGCCGGGGTCGGATCGCGGTTGCGCCGATCCCCGATCACGGGCTGGGCCGGGCGATCAACGACCGGCTGCGCCGCGCCGCCGCGCCGCGGCCCGCGTGAGGCCGACTCATTTGTCCTTTTTCATACCCGGCACCATGCTTGCCAGTTCCATCGGGAAGGGGAAGACAATGGTCGAGTTCTTGTCGCCCGCGATGAAGTTGAGCGAGCTGAGATAGCGCAGCTGCATCGCGCCGGGATCCTTGGCCATGATCTCGGCAGCTTCGAGAAGCTTGGCGGCGGCCTGCTGTTCGCCCTCGGCGTTGATGACCTTGGCGCGACGTTCGCGCTCGGCCTCGGCCTGGCGCGCGATGGCGCGGATCATCGACTCGGCGATATCGACATGCTTGATCTCGACATTGGCGACCTTGATGCCCCAGGCCTCGGTCTGGGAGTCGAGGATCTCCTGAATGTCGTCATTGAGCTTGTCGCGGTCGGCCAGCATCTCGTCGAGCTCGTGCTTGCCCAGCACGGCGCGCAGCGTCGTTTGCGCCAGCTCGGACGTGGCGGACATGAAGTTCTCCACCTGGATCGTCGCCTTCTCGGCGTCGAGGACGCGGAAATAGATCACCGCCGAGACATTGACCGAGACGTTATCCTTGGAGATCACGTCCTGCTTGGGCACGTCGAGCACGATCGTGCGCAGATCGACGCGCACCATCTGCTGGATGCCGGGGATCAGGATGATCAGCCCCGGCCCCTTGGTGCCGGTAAAGCGGCCAAGCGTGAAGACCACCGCACGCTCGTATTCGCGCAGGATCTTGATGGCCGAGGCCAGGAAGACGATCACGAAGATCGCCAGCAGGCCGAAGAATCCGAAATCGAAGATGATATCCATCACGTTCTCCATTGCTCAGGGCGGACGCGCCCGCTCAGCCCGTCCGCTCAAGCGGTTCCACTTCAAGCACGAGGCCCGTCAGCTTGCGCACCCGAACCGTGTCGTCGGGGGCCAGATCGCGCGCGCCTCGCGCCTTCCATCGCTCTCCGTGCAGCCAGACATGGCCGGTGTCGCCGCGCCAGTCGATCACCAGCGCCTCGGCGTCCACCAACTCCTCGCGCCCGCTCACGACCCGTGCGCGGAACGAGCCCGTTGCCAGATGCGCCACGATATAGGTCACCGCAACCCCGGCCACGGCCACGGCCGCGATGAGTGGTTCGGACACCGCAATTCCCTCCACATCCGTATCGATCAGGATCACCGCGCCGATCACCAGCGCCACCGTGCCCCCGATGCCGAGAATGCCGAAAGAGGGGGCGAAGGCCTCCGCCACAATCAAGGCAAGCCCCAGCAGGATCAGCCCGACCCCGGCCCAGTTGAGCGGCAGGAGCGCCAGCGAATAGAGGCCCATGATCAGGCTGATGCCCCCGACCGTGCCGGGCACCAGTGCCCCGGGGTTGAGAAACTCGAAGATCAGCCCGTAGATGCCCACCAGCATCAGGATCAGCGCGACATTGGGGTTGGTGAGCACAGAGAGGATCTCGGTGCGCCAGTCGGGCTCGACATGTTCGAGTGAAAGGACCTCCGTGGCGAGCGTGATCTCGCTGCCATCGGACATCTTGACCACCATGCCGTCGGCCTTGGCGAGAAGATCGTTGAGGTTTTCGGCCACGAAATCGATCACGTTGAGCTCGGCTGCCTCGCTGGCCGACAGGCTTTCGGCGCGGCGTACGGCACTTTCGGCCCAGTCGGCATTGCGGTTGCGCAGCTCGGCGAGGCCGCGGATATAGGCCACCGCATCGTTGATCGCCTTGGCCTCGGCGGCGGTGCCGGGGGTGAATTCCTCCGGTTCCTCTTCGTCCTCGTCGTTGCGCGACTCCTCCTCGCCGTTGGCGCCATTGCCGTTGCCATTGTCGTCAGCCCCGGCACCGTTGGCGTCGTCTTCAGGGCTCTGCGCCGCCTCGCCGTCTTCCTCGCCACCGGCCTGAAGCTGAAAGGGCATCGGGCTGTCGTCGTCATCGTCCTGACCACCGCCCCCGCCCCCGCCGATCGCCACCGGCGTCGCCGCGCCCAGATTGGTCGCCGGCGCCATCGCGGCGACATGGCTGGCATACATGATATAGGTGCCCGCACTCGCCGCGCGCGCGCCGCCGGGGCTGACATAGCTCGCCACCGGCACCGGCGAGGCGAGGATCGCGCGAATGATCTGGCGCATGGAGGAATCGAGCCCGCCGGGCGTATCCATCCGCAGGATCACAAGCGGAAGATTGCGCTCGGCCGCGTCATCGAGCGCGCGGGTGATGTAATCGGCCGAAGCCGGGCTCACCGCCCCGTCGAATTCCAGCACCATTGCCGGCCCGCCGGGTTGCTGCGGCTCCTGCGCCGAAATCCCGAAAGCGCCCATCAGCAGCGCCAGCACAAACATGATGCGCGCGCCCAGACGGCCAAACAGCCTGCTTGGACTGAAGGAACGATTGCGGCGACCCGGTGGCATTCCTCGCTCCCTTTCCTCAATACAAGACCCGGGACACAGGTGGGGCACTTGCGCGCCATGCCCCGCGACTTCGCGGCATCGTGATCGCGTCGCCTCGCATCCTAGACCAAGAGCGCGGGAAAACCCAAGGATTTCCAGCACCTCATTCGGCCAGGGGCAAATCCGATTCGAACCGGATGTCGAGTTCGCGGCAGCGGCTCTCATCACGCAGGCTCAGCGGGTCCGCCTGCCAGCACAGTGTCGTCGTCAACCGCCCCGCGATTTTCTCCAGCGTGGCGTCGCGCGCGAGCGAAACCTCCACGCCCCCGGGATAGGGCGGCGAGAGGTAGAAGGCGCCATAGCTGTGGGGATAGTAGAGAACCCGCGCAGCGAGCACATGATCGCCTGCGGGGGCAATGGAGAGGCGGATGGATAGAACGCCGAGCCGGTCGCCGCCGTCATCGGCAGGGTAGCCTTCGAGGCTGGCCGCATGCAGAAGGGCGAAGCGTTCGACGGCGGTCGAGCCGGGGCGGCCACCCGGCCCGTCGAGGCGCGTGTGCCAGATGCGCTCCACCCCACCGAGCGTGCCGGTTATGGCACCCAGCGGCGCCTCTGCCAACGCAGTGCCCGGCGCGCCGAGGATCAAGGCGACGGCGGCGAGGGCAGTCGGGCGCAGCATGCGCGTCACACCCTCTCTGGCGCTGCCGCTCAGGGGGCTTCCTCGAGCGGCAGATCGGTGGCGAAGTGACCCTCGATCTCGAGGCAATCCTCGGGATCGGGGGGGGCCATGAAACCGTCCTTGAAGCACAGCGGCGCTGCAAAGCGGCCTTCGACGAAGCCGCCCTCCTCGTCCAGTTCCAGACGCTCGATCTGCACGATCTCCCCGGCCTCCACGCCGTCCTCGGGGCTGGAGTAGAGCTGACTCATTTGTTCGGGCACATAGAGGATCAGCGCCTCTTGCGGCGTGTCCTCTCCGGTCATGCCGATCAGGGTGATCGACAGTGCCCCGGCGATGCCGGGACGCCCGTCAGGATAGCCCTGGATGGAGATATCCCACATGAACCCGGCGATATCGCTCACCCCGGTGTTATAGCTTTCTTCCTCCCCGGTGGCCGCGAGCGTCTGCCAGACGCGCTGCTCGCCATCGAGGGTTGCGGTGATCTCGCCGATCACTTCCTGCGCCGTGGCGGGCGCGGCCAGGGCGAGTGTGGCAGCGGCAATCCATGCAATGCGTGACATCATCATTCTCCGTCGCAGT
>PWLT01000126.1 GCA_003558415.1 Hyphomicrobiales bacterium | reverse complement strand
TCGATGCGGAATCACGGATCGTGAACCTTGAAACGGGATCGATCCACATCATCAATACCGTCCCCGGCCGTGCCGTGTCCCGGTTCCAGGAAAACGAGGACATCGAGATGAGCATCGTCGGTGGCCTCGGCTTCCGCGGTATCTGGGTCAATACCCAGTCCGAAGAGCTGGGCACACCCGAACGGCGCGCCGCGGTCTCGGCCTGCATCGACCGGCGGGTCGTGGTCGATACCGTGTTCGGCGAAGCCGCGGTGCCCGCCGTGGGGCCGTTCTCTCCGGCGACCTGGGTGGTGGACAGCCCCGAAGAGGCGCCGCACCGCGATCTCGATCGTGCCCGCGAATTGCTGGAAGAGGCCGGTGTGCCCGATGGGTTCTCCTTTCCGCTCCTGATCACGCCGGATGACGAAAGCATCCGCGTCGCCTCGATCTATGCGGCCATGTGCCAGGAGGTGGGCATCGATATCGAGCTGCAGCAGGTGGAGTTCGGCACCATCCTGTCGCGCATGGGCGAGGGGAACTACACCGCCGGCCAGATCGAACTGAGCCCGCGCAACGACCCCGATCTCAGCGCGCATCCGTGGTTCCACACCGATGGCGGCGTGAACTTCAGCCACTACAGCTCCGAGGAAATGGATCGCCTCCTCGATGCCGCTCGCGCGGCGGTCGATCAGGAGGAGCGTCGCGAACTTTACCGCGAGGCGCTGGATCTCTTCAACACCGACTTCCCCTACATCTTCACCTATCACCTGCAGGAGATGAAGGCGTATCGGAACGAGTTGGAGGGCTATCGCCACATCCCCGATTCCATGATGCGTTTCGAGGATGTGTGGCTCGCGGCTGACTGAAGCCGAATGACCTTGCGCCGCGGCGGTCTGGCCGCCGCGGCGTCCTTTGTTTCTTGAGGAGACTGCGCCGTGGCCTTCTTTGTTCTGCGCCGATTCATGGGCATGATCCCGATCCTGTTTCTGATCACCGTTGGCGTATTCCTGGTGATGCAGGTGCTGCCGGGCGATCCGGCGCGCATGGTGCTGGGACAGGAGGCCACGGACGAGGCGCTGGCTGCGGTGCGCGAACGCCTTGGCCTGAACCAGCCGTTGCACATGCAATACCTGTCATGGCTGGGCAATGTGCTGACCGGCGATCTCGGCCGCTCGATGGTTGACAACAGCCTCGTGAGCACGGCGATCCTCAACGCGTTGCCGGTGACGCTTCAGGTTGCCGGGCTGGCGCTGGTGATCGCGTTGCTCATCGGGGTGCCGACAGGGGTTATCGCCGCGACCAGCCCAGGGCGGTTCGGCGACGGGCTCGCCACTTTCGTCGGACTGACCTGCATCTCGCTGCCGGGTTTCTGGGTGGCGATCCTCATGCTCTATGTCTTCTCGCTCTATCTTGGCTGGCTGCCGTCATCGGGCTTCGTGCGCCTGTCGGAGGACCCCTGGCAGAGCTTTCTGCATTCGCTGATGCCCGCGATCGCTCTGGGGCTGCGGCCGGCGGGCATCTTCATGCGTCTGGTCCGCTCGAGCATGCTGGAGGTGATGAAATCGGATTACGTGCGCACGGCGCGGGCCAAGGGGCTGACGAGCCGCGCGGTCATCCTGCGCCACGGGCTGCGCACCTCGCTGATTCCGCTCGTCACGATCCTGAGCGTGGAGTTCGCGGCCCTTCTGGGCAATGTCGTGGTGATCGACACGATCTTCGGGCTGCCGGGCTTCGGCCGGCTGATCTTCAACTCGGTGCTGCGAATGGACCTGACGATGATGCAGAGCCTGGTGCTGATCTTCGCGGTGGCGGTGATCGTGATCAACCTCATCACCGATATCGTCTATTCATTCCTCGACCCCCGCATCAAGGAGCGCTGAAATGAACCGGGTCCTGCGCAGGATGCTCCGCCGCCCGCTCGGGGCGCTGGGTCTGTTGATCGTCACGGCGCTTGTGATGGTGGCGATCTTCGCGCCGCAGATCGCGCCGCATGATCCGACGCAACCCGACTTCGCGGCGATCCTCGCCCCGCCCAGCGACACCTATCTGCTGGGCACGGACGAGCTGGGCCGGGACATTCTCAGCCGGTTACTCTATGGCGCGCGGGCGTCACTGCAGGCGGGGCTGATCGCGGTGCTGCTGGCTGCGGGTATCGGCGTGCCGATCGGGCTGATCTCGGGGTATTTCCGTGGCCCGCTCGACGAATTCCTTGTGATGCGGCTGACCGACGCGATGATGGCCTTTCCGGTGATCGTGCTGGCGCTGGCGATGACGGCCGTGCTGGGGCCGAGCCTCTACACCGCGATGGTTGCCATCGGCATCGTCTATTCGCCGATCTTCATCCGGCTGGCCCGCGCCCAGACCCTCAGCGTGCGTGAGACCGAATATGTCGAGGCTGCGCGCGCATTGGGAAACCGCCATGTCGGGATCATGCTCAAGCATGTGCTGCCCAACATCGCCAGTCCGCTGGTGATCCAGATGTCGGTGAGCATGGCCACCGCGATCCTGGTGGAAAGCGCGCTGAGCTTTCTCGGCCTCGGTGTGCAGCCCCCCACGCCGAGCTGGGGCTCGATGCTCAGGCTTGGCTCGAACTACATCAACGATGCGCCGATGATCTCGTTCTGGCCCGGTCTGGCAATTTTTGTCGCAGTGCTCGGGATCAATCTCTTTGGTGACGCGCTGCGCGATGTACTCGATCCCCGCAATCGCTGACCTCCAATGCCCAGCTTCGCGGCGAGGGGACGACAAAGGCTGCAACCCGGCACATGACCGAGAACCCGGCCGGACCACGCATCGAGGATTGGCAGAGGCGCGCAGCGACGATCGGGGCCCGCGCATCTGTCGAACGGTTTCCAAACCGGAGCGGAGGCATGGTATTCATCGATTGCCGGTATCGCCCGTGAGCGCAGCAATGGCGGCCAATGTGGCTGCCATGCATACGACATCCTGTGCGCGCGGAAAATGCGCTCCGGCACGAACGCGGGGAGGATTTCGTGGCGATCGGAGCGACGCATCGACGCCCGGCAATCCGGCCCCCGGAGCAGATCGCGAAAGCAAGCAATCGAGGTGACAGGATGAGCGGGCACACATACTCCGATGGTTTCATCCGCCATCTGCGCGCGGAAATCGCGGCGCTACAGCGCAGCGGGCTTTTCAAGTCCGAGCGGCCCATTGCTTCGCCGCAGTCGGGCGAGGTGATTCTGGAGGACGGGCGGCGGGTGCTCAACCTGTGCGCCAACAACTATCTGGGCCTCGCCGATCACCCGGAACTGGTGGCGGCCGCGCATGAGGCGCTCGACCGGCTGGGGTTCGGGATGGCCTCGGTGCGTTTCATCTGCGGCACCCAGGTCGAGCACAAGCGCCTGGAGGAACGACTGACGCGGTTCCTCGGGACGGAGGAAGCGATCCTGTTCCCGAGCTGCTTCGACGCCAATACGGGGCTGTTCGAGGCGCTGCTGGGTCCGGAGGATGCGATCATCTCGGACGCGCTCAACCATGCCTCGATCATCGATGGGGTGCGGCTGTGCAAGGCCGCGCGGCTGCGCTACGCTAACAACGACATGGGCGAGCTGGAGGCTCGGCTGCGCGAGGCTGCCGACGCCCGCTTCCGCCTGATCGTCACCGATGGCGTGTTTTCCATGGACGGTATCGTCGCCGACCTGCCGCGCATCTGCGATCTGGCCGAGCAGTACGAGGCGCTGGTGATGGTGGATGACAGCCACGCGGTCGGCTTTCTGGGCGAACATGGCCGCGGCACGCCCGAGCTGTGCGGGGTGGAGGACCGGGTGGACATTCTCACCGGCACGCTCGGCAAGGCGCTCGGCGGGGCATCGGGCGGCTATGTCGCCGCGCGCGCCGAGGTGGTGGAGATGCTGCGCCAGCGCGCGCGGCCCTATCTGTTCTCCAACACGCTGGCGCCGGTGATCACCGCAACCACGCAGCGTGCCCTCGATCTGGTGGAGCGATCGGGCGAATTGCGCACGCGCCTGGCGGCCAACGCCAAGCATTTCCGTGCGGGCATGGAGGCGGCCGGCTTCACGCTGGCCGGGGCG
>PWLT01000249.1 GCA_003558415.1 Hyphomicrobiales bacterium | reverse complement strand
GGCGGGTGATGCGCAACAACACGACCCCGGCGGAGGGCCAGCTTTCAACAATCAGATCGTCCATCGCGGCTGCCTCCCTGTATCGCCCCTGCGGCGCCTCATCATGCCTTGCACCAGCGGCGCGCCGTACGGATTTGGTCCTACTAATGTTAGAATGAGTTGACAACAAGCAAAGGCGATTTCGTTTCAGGGCTACTATGGCGCCGCCTGCCTCGCGGTTCTCTGGGATCGGCGAAGGATAGTCATGAAGGGACGCTCATTGCAATCTTGACGAATGGGCGGCCCCGCGGCCCGCGGAAATGGTCAACGAGAGGCCCCGCAAGGCACTGCCAAGCAGGCACGACACCACAGCCGGTCGTAACGAAAAGGAAACCTGTCCGCGGCTCCAGCCCTTTGCATCAGAGCGGGCGAAGGTCCGGAGGGCGGGTCACTCATGCGCACGTTCCCTGCAGCCGTCGCGCGCGGTTCAGTGCGCCTTGGCCCAGTTGGCGCCCTGCCCGGCATCGACGACCAACGGCACATCCAGATCGACCACGGGCAGCGCGGCACCCTCCATCACCTCGCGCACGCGGGCGATGGTGTCGTCAACGGCCCGCTGCTCCACCTCGAAGACCAGCTCGTCATGCACCTGCAGCAGCATGCGCGCCGGCAGCCCCTTGATGGCCTTAGGCACCCGGATCATGGCGCGGCGGATGATATCGGCGGCGGTGCCCTGAATCGGCGCGTTGATCGCCGCGCGGCGGGCAAAGCCCGCACCTGGGCCCTTGGCGTTGATCTCGGGGGTGTGGATCTTACGCCCGAAGAGCGTCTGAACATGGCCGTGTTCCTTCGCGAAAGCGATCGTGTCGTCCATATAGGCGCGGATGCCGGGGAAGCGCTCGAAATAGCGGTCGATGAACTCCTGCGCCTGCCCGCGCGGGATGCGCAGGTTGCGCGCCAGCCCGAAGCCCGAGATGCCGTAGATCACTCCGAAATTGATCGCCTTGGCCTGGCGGCGGATCTCGGGCGTCATCTCGTCGAGGGGGACGCCAAACATCTCGGAGGCGGTCATGGCGTGGATGTCGAGGCCGTCATGGAAGGCCTGTTTCAGCGTGTCGATGCCGGCCACATGCGCGAGGATGCGCAGCTCGATCTGCGAATAGTCGAGCGAAAGCAGCACATTGCCCTCCTCGGCGATGAAGGCTTCGCGGATGCGCCGGCCCTCTTCGCTGCGCACGGGAATGTTCTGGAGGTTCGGGTCGGTGGAGGCCAGCCGCCCCGTTGCCGCGCCGGAGATCACGAATGAGGTATGCACACGCCCCGTTTCGGGGTTGATATGTTCCTGCAGCGCATCCGTGTAGGTCGATTTCAGCTTGGAGAGCTGGCGCCAGTCGAGCACGCGCGCGGGCAGGTCATGGCCCTCGGCAGCCAGATCCTCCAGCACGTCGGCGCCGGTGGCATAGGCGCCGGCCTTGCCGCGCTTGCCGCCCTCGAGGCTCATCTTGTCGAACAGGATCTCGCCCAGCTGCTTGGGGCTGCCGACATTGAAGCGCTCACCCGCAAGCTCGTGAATCTCGGCCTCCAACGCGCCCATCTTCTGTGCGAAGGTGTTGGACATGCGCGAAAGCTGGTCGCGATCCACCCTGATGCCTGCCATCTCCATCTCGGCGAGCACCGGCACCAGCGGGCGCTCCATCGTCTCGTACACGGTGGTGACACGGGCCGTGTGCAGGCGCGGCTTGAGCGTGTGCCACAGCCGCAGGGTGATGTCGGCATCCTCGGCGGCATAGGGCGTTGCCTGATCGATGGGCACCATGTCGAAGGTCCGTGCCGACTTGCCAGAGCCCAGCAGCGGCTTGATCGGGATCGGCTCGTGGCCGAGATAGCGCTCCGACAGGGCATCCATGCCATGCCCGTGCAGCCCGGCATTCTGAGCGTAGGAGATCAGCATGGTGTCGTCGATGGGCGCCACCGCGATGCCGTTGCGGGCGAGGATCTTGGCATCATATTTCATGTTCTGCCCGATCTTGAGGACGGCATCGTCCTCCAGAACCTGCTTGAGCGCCGCGAGCGCCTCCTCCATGTCCATTTGCCCGTCGAGGCGCTTGCCGTCCTCGAACAGCCCCTCACCGCCGCCGCGATGCGCGAGCGGGATGTAGCAGGCGCGCCCCGGCTCGGCCGAAAGCGATATGCCCACAAGCCCGGCGCGCATCTCGTCAAGGCCGGTGGTTTCAGTGTCCAGGGCAACGTACCCGACCCGATTGATCGCATCGATCCAGCCCGCAAGCGCCTCCATGTCGCGCACGCATTCATAACCCGCCGCGTCGAAGGGCACGGCCTCAGCCGCCGGAGGGGCATCGCCGCCCGAGTTGCTACCAGCGGGCGGCGGGTCGGCGATGACCGGGGCCTCGACCCCCATCTTCTCGGCAACGCGGCGCGAGAGGGTGCGGAACTCCATCTCGGCGAGAAAGCCCAGCAGCGTGTCGGCGTCGGGCTCGCGCACCTCCAGATCGTCGAGGGTGAAATCAAGCGGCGTATCGGCATCAAGCTCGACAAGCTGGCGCGAGAGGCGAATCTGCTCGGCATTCTCGATCAGGGTCTGGCGGCGCTTGGGCTGTTTGATCTCCTCCGCACGCTCCAGAAGCGTTTCCAGATCGCCATATTCGTTGATCAGCAGCGCCGCGGTCTTGATGCCGATACCGGGCGCGCCGGGAATGTTGTCGACGCTGTCGCCGGCCAGCGCCTGCACATCCACCACCCGCTCGGGCCCGACGCCGAAGCGCTTTTCCACCCCTTCGGCATCGACCACCTCGTCGGGCTTGCCCTGCATGCCGGGGCGCAGGATCTCGACCCCGCCGCCGACGAGCTGCATCAGATCCTTGTCGTTGGAGACGATGGTCACCCGCCCGCCCGCCTCGCGCGCCTGGCGCGCCAGCGTGGCGATGATATCGTCGGCCTCATAGCCTTCGGTTTCCTTGCAGGCGATGTTGAAGGCCTCGCTGGCGCGCCGGGTCAGCGGGATCTGGGGGCGCAGATCCTCGGGCATTTCCTCGCGATTGGCCTTGTAGGCCTCATAGAGGTCGTTGCGGAAGGTGTGGCTGCCCGCATCGAAGATCACCGCGACATGGGTTGGGGCGTCGGAGCCGTTGGCGTTGCCGTCGATATAGCGCTGGAGCATGTTGCAAAAACCCGCCACCGCGCCCACGGGCAGCCCGTCGGATTTGCGCGTCAGCGGCGGCAGCGCATGATAGGCGCGGAAGATGAACGACGATCCGTCGATCAGATGCAGATGGCAGCCCTTGCCGAAGCTCATGTCGCAATCCCCGAGGCGGAGTGCCGGGTCATCGCCGCCGCCCGCCCGCTCCGGGCGGATACGCGCCCGATCACGCGGCGGTGTCGCTGCTGTCCGCGTAATCCGCGTGGATGAAACGCTTGTCGCAATAGCCGCATTCGACCCAACCGCTCTCGCGCGGGATCGACAGCCAGACGCGGGGATGGCCCAACGCCCCCTCGCCGCCGTCGCAGGCGATGCGGAAGCTGGACACGATTTCGGTTTCGGGCGCCTCGTGGGCGGGGATGCGTGTCATGGGCGGGACCTTCCTTCTCGCGGCGCTGCGCAATGTCGGGCTGCGAGCGCCATGATAGTGGATACGCCGGCGCGGGCAAGAGCGCGCGCCGGCATCCCCGGTTCAGGCCGGCGGCGGGCCGTAGGCGTTGGGGCCCTCGTCGCCGCGCAGGAAGCCCAGCTCGACCAGCGCCCAGATGGCCGCGACAAACGATATGAACAGAATGATCGAGGCCGCGGCGCCGGGCACCATTGCCTCCATGCCCTGGAATTCGCCCATGGGCATGCCCTCGATCTGACCTTCGGGGATCTCGCCGAACTGCCCCATCCCCATCGGGCGATAGCCGATGCCGAAGGTCTGCATGACCAGCGACAGAAGGCCCGGCCCGTAGAAGAGCGCCAGCCGTGGCATCGGCGGTTTGCCGCGATCGGCCAGCCGCTTGGTGGCCAGTGCGAGCGCCGGGTAGAAGAATGCAAGCATCACCAACAGGCCGATAAGCTGGCC
>PWLT01000240.1 GCA_003558415.1 Hyphomicrobiales bacterium | reverse complement strand
GCGCGAGCGTATCGACCTCCAGGTTCACGAGATCGCCCTCGTCCACCTCACCGAAGGTCGTCGCGGCCTTGGTGTGGGGAATCAGGTTGATGCCGAAATCGACCCCCTCGACCTCGTTGACGGTCAGCGAGGCACCGTTGAGCGCCACCGAGCCCTTGGGCGCGATGAACCCGGCGAGTCGCTCGGGCGCGCGCAGGGTCAGCCGCGTGCTGTCGCCCTCCTCGCGCCGGGACACGACCATGGCCACGCCGTCCACATGGCCCGAGACGATATGCCCGCCCAGCTCGTCGCCGACCCTCAGCGCGCGCTCCAGATTGACGCGCTTGCCCTCGACCCAGGCGCCGAGATTGGTCATCGCGAGAGTCTCGGCCGAGATCTCCACCTCAAACCAGCCGCCTTGCTCCGCGCCGCGCGAGATCACCGTCAGGCAGACCCCGTCACAGGCAATGGATGCGCCTATATCAATGCCCGCCACGTCATAGCCCGTACCGATGCGCGCGCGCAGATCGCCGCGCGGCTCCAGCGCCAGAATGGTGCCGATATCGGTGATGATGCCGGTGAACATCTCTAAAGCCTCCGGCGCCTCACCTAGCCCGCCACGCTTCGTTCGACAAGCCCGGCCGCGCATCCCGACGGCCCGATTTCACCCCCATGAGGCCAGCGAGTCGCCTCAATTTCGCCAAGCGGTTTGTTAACCATCCTCTCGGACATTATGAGACGCCGCGGAACACCAGGTTTCCGCGCCACGGTCGCAGGACACAACGCCACCAATGACAACGCCCCAACACAGCTTCCTGTTTCTGCAAGGCCCCCACGGGCCGTTCTTCGCCACGCTTGCGAAAATGCTCAGGCGCGCGGGTGTCCGCGTCTGGCGGGTCGGGTTCAACGCGGGCGATGCGGCCTTCTGGCCCGACCGGGCGAGCTACATCCCCTTTCGGGCACCACAGCAGGACTGGGGGGCGCGGTTGCGCGAGATCCTCGCCGGGAAGCAAATCACCGATCTGGTGATCTATGGCGACACGCGCCCGATCCACGCGGAGGCCATCGCGATCGCCCGAGCCGCAGGGATCACCATCCATATCTTCGAGGAGGGGTATCTGCGTCCCTATTGGGTCACCTATGAGCGCGGCGGCGCCAACGGGCATTCGCGGTTGATGCGCATGTCGGTGGCCGAGATGCGCGCGGCCCTCGCACAATGCGAGATGGAGATGCCCGACGCCCCGCCGCGCTGGGGCGACATGCGCCAACACGTCTTCTACGGCGCGCTTTATCACGGCTTCGTCATGCTGGCCAATCGCGGCTACCGAAACTTCCGCCCGCACCGCGCGCTCGGCGTGGGGGCCGAGTTCCGGCTCTATCTGCGTCGCCTGCTGCGCATGCCTTTCCTTTCGCTCGAACGGCTGATCGCCACGCAGCGCATCCGCCTGGGCGGATTCCCCTATCATCTGGTCCTGCTGCAGCTCGAACATGATGCGAGCTTTCGCATGCACGGGCCGTTCGAGACGATGTCGGAGTTCCTCGATGTCTGCCTGAAGGGCTTCGCGGAAGGGGCGCCGCGCCATCATCACCTGGTCTGCAAGGCGCATCCGCTCGATGACGGGCGGGTTCCCGTCAGGCGCGAGATCCGCCGCCTCGCGCAACATTACGGCGTCGCCGATCGCGTCCATTTCGTGCGCGGCGGCAAGCTCGCGGGGCTTCTCAACAACGCGCGCAGCGCGGTGACGGTCAATTCCACCGCCGCGCAGCAGGTGCTCTGGCGCGGGCTGCCGCTCAAGGTCTTCGGGGCGGCGGTCTATGCCAAGCCGGAATTCGTCTCCACCCAGCCGCTGCCCGAGTTCTTCGCCCAACCGGCCCGCCCCGACAGCCGGGCCTATCGTGATTACCGCCATTATCTGCTTGAAACCTCTCAGATTCCGGGGGGTTATTACTCTGCCCGCGGGCGCCGGCAATTGCTGCGGCAGGTGGTGGATCTGATGCTGGCAAGCGAGGATCCTTACGATTCCCTGCGTTCGGGCACCGCGGCACCACGGCAACAGTTATCGCTGGTGAAGTGACCCCCCCACACTGGCGCGCTGGCTTATTCCTGCGGATTTCTGTACCCTTACGGGAAAAACCTGAGGCAGAATCCGATTAACAGGAGCCGAGCAGTGAAAATCAAGGCAACCCGAGGGGCCAGAATTCTGGCCCTCCTAGTGCTTGGCGCGACCGTGGCGGCCTGCAGCCTGCCGCGCCCCGGGCCGACCAAGAGCGAAATCTTCGCCGGCTCCGTTCAGCGACAAGGCGATGCGTTCATCGTCACCGTCAATGACCGCGTGACCCGCGCCACCGGAATCGCGCCCGCGCTGGGCTTCAGCGATGCGCTCAGGAACGCCGGCCGGTTGGGATCGGACACGATCAACCCCGGCGATATCCTGAACCTGAGCGTCTATGAAAACGTCGTCGAGGGGCTGCTGGCGGGCCCCGAATCCGACGTCGCCCTCATCGAGGAGGTTCAGGTTGACGGCGAGGGGTACATCTTCATCCCCTATGCCGGGCGGATCCGCGCCGCCGGCCGCACCCCCGAACAGTTGCGAGAGGTGATCACCGCCGAACTCGACGTCCAGACCCCCGATCCGCAGGTCATCGTGCGACGCGTGGCCGGGGACGGATCGACGGTGTCGGTCCTGGGCACGGTGGGCGCGCAGGGCGTCTACCCGATCGAGCGGCCCAACCGCACGCTCGCGGCCATGCTGGCAACGGCCGGCGGGGTGGCCATCGAGCCCGAGATCGCACAGGTTCAGATCACCCGCGGCGACCATAGCGACCGCATCTGGCTGATGGATCTCTACGACAACCCCACCCTCGACATCGCGCTGCGCGACGGCGACCGGATCATGGTCCAGCAGGATCAGCGCGCCTTCTCGGTGCTCGGCGCGACCGGCACGCAGAACCGCGTACCCTTCGAGAGCCAGGCGCTCTCGGCCATCGAGGCGATCGCCCAGGTGGGCGGGCTCAGCCCCGCCACCGCCGATCCGACGGGGGTGTTCGTATTCCGCAACGAACCCGCCGAGATCGCCAATGCGGTGCTCGGGCGTGACGATCTGGTCGGCGACCAGCGGTTCGCCTATGTCCTCGATCTCACCGCACCCACAGGCATGTTCCTGGCTCGCGATTTTGCCATCCGCGATGGCGACACCGTCTATGTCACCGAGGCCCCCTCGGTCCAGTGGGATCGCACCATTGCCACGCTGACCGGAACCCTGGGAGCGGCGGGAGCCGTCCAGAGCCTGGCAGACGGCGTCTCCGACTGACCTCGGCGATGCCGCCGGACACGCCTGGGCCGGACGTCCGGAAATCGACCGGAACCCTGCGCGTCTTCAGCGCGGGGTTTCTCGGACCCAGCCGGCGCGCAGCACGCATCCGGCGCATTCTCACCCTCGCCGGGCTGACGCCCCGGCCCGGCTGGCCACGCGAGGGCGATGCGGTCGGCGTCTGGGGGCGCACGCCCATTGCGCGCCGGGGCGAATGGGTCGCAAGGCGCGCCGGCGCACCGCTGCTGCGTGTCGAGGACGCCTTCTTGCGGTCTGTCCGGCCGGGCCGCTCCGGCGAACCGGCGCTCGGGCTGATCGTGGACGGGCGCGGCATGCATTACGATGCCGACGGGCCGAGCGATCTCGAAACCCTGCTGGCCACGCATCCCTTCGACGATGCACCGCTCATCGCCCGCGCACATGAGGGCATCGCCCGCCTGATCGCGGCGGATCTGTCCAAGTACAACACCCACGACCCCGACCTGGACGCCCCCGCGCCGGGATATGTGCTTGTGGTCGACCAGGTTCGCGGCGACCTGGCCGTGAGCCGCGGCGGCGGCACGAGCGCCGGTTTTCGCGCCATGCTCCATGCCGCGCAGGAGGAAAACCCCGGCGCACGCATCATCATTCGCGCCCATCCCGAGGCGCGGCACGGCCACCGCCCCGGCCATTTCGGCCCCGAGGACGCCGATGGCGTGCGCGTGACGCTGGACAACTCGCCGGTTTCTCCCTGGCGGCTGCTGGAGGGGGCGGTCGCCGTCTACACCCATTCGTCGCAACTGGGCTTCGAGGCAATCCTCGCCGGGCACCGCCCGCGCGTCTTCGGCCAGCCCTTCTATGCCGGCTGGGGGCTGACGGCTGACGAACACCCCCACCCCCGCCGCACCCGCCGGCTGAGCCGCGCGCAGCTCTTTGCGGGCGCGATGCTGCTCTACCCGATATGGTACGACCCCTGCCGCGACCGATTGTGCCGCTTCGAGGACACGCTCGCGCAGCTCGAGGCCGAGGTCCGCGCCTTCCGCGAGGATCGCCACGGCCATATCGCGCTGGGAATGCGGCTGTGGAAACGCGCGCAACTCCAGCGCTTCTTCGGGCGCGAGCGCCCGCTGCGCTTTGCGCGCGAGCCGGCACGCGCGGCGGCGCGGGCAAGGCGCACGGGGCGCGCGCTGATGGTCTGGGCGGGCAAGGAAACCCCGGAGATCATGGCGGCGGCCACCGGGGCGGGCGTCGCGCTGGCGCGGGTCGAGGACGGTTTCCTGCGCTCGCGCGGGCTGGGCGCGCAGCTCGTGCCGGCATGGTCGCTGGTGCGCGACGATCTGGGGATCTATTACGACCCGACCCGGGAATCCCGGCTGGAGCGACTGATCGCGGCACCACCTCCGCCCGGCGCGGAGGCGCGCGCCCAGGCGCTCATCGACGGGCTGATCGCGCAACGGCTGTCGAAATACAACACCGGCGGCGCCATGCTTCCCAGTCTGCCCGAGGGGCGGCGCATCCTTGTGCCCGGTCAGGTCGAGGACGACGCCTCGATCCGCCTCGGCGCCGGTTCGGTCAGGCGCAACCGCGATCTGCTGGCCCGCGTGCGGGACGAAAACCCCGAGGCGGTGATCCTCTACAAACCCCATCCCGACGTGGAGGCCGGGCTGCGGCTGGGCGAGATCCCGGCCGCCGAGCTCGATGCGCATGCCGACATGGTGCTGCGCGGCATCGACCCGGCCACGGCGCTGGACGCGGCCGACGAGGTCTGGACGATCACCTCGCTGCTGGGCTTCGAGGCACTGCTGCGCGGCAAGCCCGTCACCTGCCTCGGCACCCCCTTCTACGCCGGATGGGGGCTCACGCGCGATCTCGCGCCCGCACCGGCACGCCGCAGCGCGCGTCCGGGCCGGGCGGCGCTCGCCCATGCCACGCTGATCGCCTATCCGCGTTATCTCGACCCGCGCAGCGGCCTGCCCTGCCCCGCCGAAGTGATCGCCGAGCGCCTCGCCCGTCCTGACGCCCAACCCACGCGCCGCGGACCGCTCCTGCGCCTGCTCGCGCGCCTGCAGGGGCTTCTGGCCGGCCACGCCAGGCTCTGGCGCTGATCCGCACGCGCCCCCCTGCCCATCTTCTTCGTGAAAATATCCCCGCCGGAGGCTCCCGCGACCGCAACCGCCGCACCGGGTTTCGCTCCCTGGCGCCACGCGCTAACACGGCGCTGCACCACCGCCAATCCACAGAAGGCCACCCGAATGCCCCCCACCGACCCCGCCTTTGTGATCTCTCCCCCGCCCACGGTCAGCTTACCGGTGCGCGGCACCGCCTCGCGCTTTCCGGTTCACCGCCTGTATTGCGTCGGGCGCAACTATGCCGAACACGCCGTCGAGATGGGGCATGACCCCGATGCCGAACCGCCGTTCTTCTTCCTCAAGAGCCCCGACAACCTGCTCGCCGACGGGCTGGACTTCCCCTTTCCGCCGCTGAGCCGGGAGGTCCATCACGAGGTCGAACTCGTCGTCGCCCTGGACCGGGGCGGGCGTGACATCGCCGCGGGCGATACGCAGGGGTGCATATTCGGCCATGCCGTGGGCCTCGACATGACCCGGCGCGACCTGCAGGCCGAGGCCAAGCGCCGCGGCCGCCCCTGGGAGGTGGGAAAGGCTTTCGAACATTCCGCCCCCTGCGGCGCGCTCGCTCCAATCGCAGCGACCGGCCCGCTCGATCGCGGCGAGATCGCACTGACGGTGAACGGGCAACTGCGCCAGAGCGGCCGGCTCGAACAGATGATCTGGAAGACGCCCGAGATCATCGCCGAGCTCTCGCGCCATTTCGAACTGCGGCCGGGGGATCTGATCATGACGGGAACGCCTGCGGGCGTCGGCGCAGTACAGCGCGGCGACAGGCTCGGCGCGCGCATCGACGGGCTCGATCCGCTGGAACTGCGCGTGATCTGAAACCGGCGCCACACCCTTCAACGCGCATCCATGTGGCGGCGGCGCCGCGCGCTCAGCCCTGCCCTGCCAAGGCTTCCCAGCGGTGCATGAGATCGCCGCCAACGCGCCGCGCCTCCAGCAGCCGAAAACGCGGCGCGGCGTCCAGACGCTCAAGCCCCAGCGCCCCGAGGCCTGGCCGCCCATCGGCCCCCAGCGCGCAGCCGGCGGTGAAACCCACAAGCTCATCGACCAGCCCGGCCGAAAGCAGCGCAGCCGCGAGCGCCCCGCCACCCTCGCAGAAAAGGCGCGTGATCCCGGCCGCGCCCAGCGCGGCAAGCATCGCCGCCGCATCGAGCCGCCCGTCCGGCCCCTGGCTCACCTCGATCAGCCGCGCGCCGGTGGCGTCCCATGCGGATCGGCGGGCCTGCGCCTCCTCGCCCGGGCCGTGCAGCAACCACAGCGGAACCTCGCGCGCACTGCCGGCAAGCGCTCCGTCGAGCGGCAGATCGAGCCCGCCGCTCGCCACCACGCGCACCGGCTGCGACGTCACGCCAAGCCCGCGCACGCTCAGCATCGGATCATCGGCGCGCGCCGTTTGCGCCCCCACAAGAACCGCGTCATGGTTCGCGCGCAGCGCATGGACGGCGCGCCGCGCTGCGCTCCCGGTGATCCAGCGGCTTTCACCCGTGGCGGTGGCGATACGGCCGTCGAAGCTGGTAGCGAGCTTGAGCGTCACCATCGGCCGGCCATGGCGCACACGCATGAGAAACCCGCGATGGACCCGCTCGGCCTGGGCCGCCGCAACACCGCGGGTCAGCGCGATCCCCGCCGTCTCCAGCGCCGCATGGCCGCGCCCGGCAACGCGCGGGTCGGGGTCGTCCATAGGCGTGACCACGCGGCGCAGCCCGGCCTCGATCAGGGCCTGGGCACAGGGCGCCGTGCGGCCGTGATGGGCGCAGGGCTCCAGGCTGACATAGGCGGTGGCGCCGCGCGCGGCAGCCCCGGCGCGGGCCAGCGCCTCGACCTCGGCATGGGGGCGACCGCCGGGCTGCGTCCAGCCGCGCCCGACGATGCGCCCGTCGCGCACGATCACGCAGCCCACGGCCGGGTTGGGCCACACGCGCCCACGCATCCGCGCCCCAAGATCGAGCGCGAGCGCCATGAAGCGCGCGTCAACTTCCCCGCTCACTCCTCGCCCAGGCTCTGGGGGCGCAACTCGGAGACGAACTTGTCGAAATCGTCGGCTGCCTGGAAATTCCTGTAGACGCTGGCGAAACGCACATAGGCGACGGTGTCGATTCGCGCGAGCGTCTCCATCACGATCTCGCCGATGATCTTGGAGGGAACGTCGGTATCGCCCATGCTCTCCAGCCGACGCACGATCCCCGAAATCATCTGATCGATGCGCTCGGGCTCGATGGGGCGCTTCTGCATGGCGATGCGGATCGAGCGTTCGAGCTTGCTGCGGTCGAAGGGTTCGCGCTTGCCGGTCGACTTGATCACCACGAGATCGCGAAGCTGCACACGCTCATAGGTGGTAAAGCGCCCGCCGCAAGCCGGACAGAAACGCCGCCGCCGGATCGAGACATGGTCCTCGGCCGGGCGGGAGTCCTTTACCTGGGTGTCGATATTTCCGCAGAACGGGCAGCGCATGGACTCTCCCTCGGTATGACCCGGCCCAAATCCACAGGCACTATAGGCCAGCCGCGAAAGGTTGGGTAGTAGAAATTCGAACCGCTAGATATTGAGTTGCTGCGGCCCCTGCGCGGGCGACATGATACGGATCAAGGACACCCCCGCAAAGGGCGTCCAGAATGGACCGCAGAGCCGAGGATAACCCCATGCGACTGACGAAGTTCAGCGACTATGCGTTTCGGGTACTGCTGATCGCGGCAAACCGGCCGGACAGGCGCACGACGATCGAGGAGACGGCGGAACTCTACGGCATCTCCGCGGCGCATCTCAAGAAGGTGGTGCTGCTGCTCTCGCGCGCGGGGTATCTCGAAGGGGTGCGCGGGCGCTCGGGCGGCTTCAGCCTCGCAAAGCCGGCCGAGGAGATCAATCTCGGCGCCGTGCTGCGCCTGACCGAGCCGGATTTCGGCATGGTCGAATGCTTTCTGCCCGGCAACACCTGCCCGATCACGCGCGTCTGCGCTCTTCCTGCTGTGATCAATGCCGCCCTGGAGGCCTTCGTCGCCACATTCGATCAATACACGCTCGCCGATATCCAGCTCAATGATGCGCATCACTTCACGCAGCACCTCGGCGGGCGACAGCAGCCCGTGCGCGGGCCATATGTGCAGGACGCCCCCCCGCGGCGCGACGAGGGTTGAGCCGCCCCCGGTTGCCGCGGGTCGAGGCGCGCGGCATCGAAGCGCGCGGCGCGGGAAAGGAAGCGCCGTGGCTCCCGGCCGTTGTGGTCCGGCCCGGCCCAAACCACCGCAACCCGACCGCAAGAATGGGGGTGGCCGAATAGAGGCGAGAAACTGAACTCGAGAACCGCTGCCGCTCGAGGAGGGTTCCAACTCGCCGGTAAAGCGATTGAATCAATCGGAAAGATCCGGGTGATGGTGCGGTCGAGAGGACTCGAACCTCCACGGGAGTTACCCCACAGCGACCTCAACGCTGCGCGTCTACCAATTCCGCCACGACCGCTCATGGCATCACCGCGCGCCTCTTAGCCGCTCGACCCGGACTTGTGAAGTGCAAAATCGCCTTTTCGCGCCGGCATTGATTGCGACCCCGGCTTCAGGGGAGCGCGTGATCTCAGGCATCTACCCCCGACGCGCCGATCCCGGCTTGCATGAGGCGCGGGTTCCGTCGCATGACACCTTTCGGGATGCGCGAGGAGAGCGCCGGTCGCTGGCGGTCCGGCGCCCCAAGCCGGAGCTGAAATGGTCGAATGGCAAATCTTCGAAGGGCTGCAGCCCTACGCGCCAACCCTCGCGGCGATGGAGGCGCGCGCCGCCGACATCACGCGCGGCGCGGCGGATGAGGCCGTCTGGCTGCTCGAACATCCCCCCCTCTACACCGCCGGAACCTCCGCGCGCGATGCGGATCTCAGAGATCCGGGGCGCTTTCCGGTGCATGCGACCGGCCGCGGCGGCCAGTACACCTATCATGGCCCCGGCCAGCGGGTCGCCTACGTGATGCTCGACCTCAACCGGCGCGGGCGCGACGTGCGGCGTTTCGTCGCAAGTCTGGAGGATTGGGTGATCGCCACGCTGGCCGAGTTCAACGTGGTGGGCGAGCGCCGTGCGGGCCGCGTGGGCGTCTGGGTGGTGCGCCATGACAAGCCGCCCCTGCCCGACGGCAGCCCCCGCGAGGACAAGATCGCCGCCATCGGCATCAAGCTGCGCCGCTGGGTCAGCTTTCACGGCATCGCGATCAATGTCGAGCCCGACCTGAGCCATTACGAGGGCATTGTGCCCTGTGGGATCAGCGATCACGGCGTGACGAGCCTCGTCGATCTGGGCCTTCCGGTGACCTTGGCCGATCTGGACGTGGCCTTGCGCGCCACGTTCGAGCGCAGGTTTCCACCCCCGAAGGCTGACCACTCGCCGACCCCGCGGGCGAGGACGGACCTTTGATCAAGTGGCCCGCCCGATGCCCTGTTGCGCGTGCCCGCAAACCAGCACGCGGGAAAATTCTGTCCCCCGGTGCAAGCTCGACATTGCCCCTCGCCCCTTGGCATTCTAGAACAAGCTCGGAAACGGTGCGGCGCGGAGTCGGGTTTTCGCCGCCGGGGACAGTTTGAAACGGGAGTTGAGAATGGCGGACGCAGCCACTCAAGGGCACGGACACGAGGACAAGCGCAGCTTCTTCCAGCGCTGGTTCATGTCCACCAACCACAAGGACATCGGGATCCTCTATCTCTTCACGTCGGGGATCGTGGGTTTCATCGCGGTGGCCTTCACCGTCTACATGCGCATGGAACTGATGACGCCTGGCGTCGACTACATGTGCATGGAGGGCGCGCGCCTGACCCCCGCGCCCGAGGGCGAATGCACGCCCAACGGCCATATCTGGAACGTGATCGTCACCGCGCATGGCGTGCTGATGATGTTCTTCGTCATCATCCCGGCGCTCTTCGGGGGCTTCGGCAACTACTTCATGCCGCTGCATATCGGCGCGCCGGACATGGCGTTTCCGCGGCTCAACAACCTGTCCTACTGGCTCTATGTCGCGGGCTCCACGCTGGCGGTGATCTCCGTCTTCAGTCCCGGCGGCGCCGGGCAGACCGGCGCGGGCGTGGGATGGGTGCTCTACCCGCCACTATCCACGACCGAGGCGGGCTATGCGATGGATCTGGCGATCTTTGCGGTCCATGTCTCGGGCGCCTCGTCGATCCTGGGCGCGATCAACATGATCACCACCTTCCTGAACATGCGCGCGCCGGGCATGACTCTGCACAAGGTGCCGCTCTTTGCCTGGTCGATCTTCATCACCGCATGGATGATCCTGCTGGCCCTGCCGGTGCTGGCGGGTGCGATCACCATGCTGCTGACCGACCGCAATTTCGGCACGACATTCTTTGACCCGGCGGGCGGCGGTGACCCCGTGCTTTACCAGCACATCCTGTGGTTCTTCGGCCACCCGGAGGTCTACATCATCATCATCCCCGGCTTCGGAATCATCTCCCATGTCATCGCGACCTTCTCGCGCAAGCCGATCTTCGGCTATCTGCCGATGGTCTATGCAATGGTCGCCATCGGGGTGCTGGGCTTCGTGGTCTGGGCGCACCACATGTACACGGTGGGCATGAGCGTCACCCAGCAATCCTATTTCATGCTGGCGACGATGGTGATCGCCGTGCCCACAGGCATCAAGGTCTTCAGTTGGATCGCAACGATGTGGGGCGGGTCGGTGGAGTTCAAGACGCCGATGCTCTGGGCCTTCGGCTTCCTGTTCCTGTTCACCATCGGCGGCGTGACCGGCGTGGTGCTCAGCCAGGCGCCCGTGGACCGGCTCTACCATGACACCTATTATGTCGTGGCGCATTTCCACTATGTGATGAGCCTGGGCGCGGTGTTCGCCCTGTTTGCCGGGGTCTACTACTGGATCGGCAAGATGTCGGGGCGGCAATATCCCGAATGGGCGGGCAAGCTGCATTTCTGGACGATGTTCATCGGCTCGAACATCACCTTCTTCCCGCAGCACTTCCTCGGCCGTCAGGGCATGCCGCGGCGCTATATCGACTACCCCGAAGCCTATGCCTTCTGGAACTGGGTCAGCTCGATCGGCGCCTTCATCTCCTTCGCGTCCTTCGTGTTCTTCATCGGCGTGATCTACTACACGCTGCGCCACGGCAAGCGGGTGGAAGAGAACAACTACTGGAACGAGCATGCGGACACGCTGGAATGGACCCTGCCCTCGCCGCCGCCGGAGCACACGTTCGAGACGCTCCCCAAGCGCGAGGACTGGGACAAGGGCCACGCGCACTGATCCGAGATGCCCCATGAATGGGTGAGCGCCAGACAAAAGGCCCCGGAAGGTTCCGGGGCCTTTTCCCATGCGGCCGGAGACCCGCCCGCGCAGGTTCTCCATGTCTGGCCGCATCGCTCCCTGCCGCGCAAGGGGTTCGTGACTTTCATCGCGCTGACCTGCGGGCTCATCGCCATCCCGCTGCTGGCTCTGCTTGGCTCGCCGGTGCTTTGGGGGTTGCTGCCCTTCTTCGTGATGGTGGTAGCGGGGGTCTGGATCGCATTGCAGCGCAGCTATCGCGACGGTCAGCTGCTGGAGGAACTCAGCCTGTGGTCGGACCATGTCCGGGTCGTGCGCCTCGATCCTGACGGCGCAAGGCATGAATGGCAGGCCAACCCCTACTGGGTGCGGGTGAACCTGCTGGAAAGCGGCGGCCCGGTGGAGAACTACCTCACGCTCAAGGGCGGCGGGCGCGAGATCGAGCTGGGCGCCTATCTCAGCCCCGAGGAGCGTGTGGAACTGTGCGAGAGCCTGCGCCGCGCGCTTTCCCGTCCGGTCTGACGCCTCGAAGGCGCACCGATCCGTGCGCCGCGCGGAGGGGCTTGGTGGGTGATGACGGATTCGAACCGCCGACATCTTCGGTGTAAACGAAGCGCTCTACCAACTGAGCTAATCACCCTTGCTGCGCACAGTTATGCGCCAAGGCGCGGTGAATGCAAGGGCGAAACCGGCCGTCTCGTGCCCTCAAACGCCGGACCGGGCGCCATGCGCGATCGCCAGCGCATCGAGTTCGCGCAACTGATCGACCAGCGCCCCGAGCCCGGCCAGCGGCACCATGTTGGGGCCGTCGGAGGGTGCGCTGTCGGGATCCTCATGCGTCTCGATGAAGACCCCCGCAACCCCGACCGCACAGGCCGCCCGCGCCAGCGGGGCGACGAACTCGCGCTGCCCGCCGCTGGCCGTGCCCAGCCCGCCGGGCTGCTGCACCGAATGGGTCGCATCAAAGATCACCGGCCAACCCGTCGCGGCCATCTGCGGCAGGGCGCGAAAATCGTTGATCAGCGTGTTGTAGCCAAAGCTCGTCCCGCGCTCGCACAGAAGGATGCGCTCATTGCCGGTGCTCGCCACCTTGTCCGCAACATTGGCCATGTCCCATGGCGCGAGGAACTGGCCCTTCTTGATGTTCACCGCGCGCCCTGTTGCGCCGGCGGCGAGCAGAAGATCCGTCTGCCGGCACAGGAAGGCCGGAATCTGCAACACATCGACCGCCTCGGCCACGTCCGCGCATTGCGCGGGCTCATGCACATCGGTGAGCACCGGGCAGGTGAACTCCTCGCGAATGCGGGCCAGAATCTCAAGCCCGCGCGCCATGCCCGGCCCACGTTCCCCGGCAAGGCTGCTGCGATTGGCCTTGTCGAAACTGGCCTTGAAGACAAATCGCGTTGCGCTGCGCGCGCAGGCCTCGGCGATACCTTCGGCCATCGCGCGGGCATGATCGAGCGACTCGAGCTGACAGGGCCCCGCGATCAGCACCAGCGGATGCGCCCCGCCGATGGAGATCTCGCCGATGCGAAACACGCGCGCACTCATGGCCCGCGCCTCAGCGCCGACTCGATGAGCGCCACGTCGCCGGGGTTGTTGAGCTCCCAGAAATCGCGCCCGCGTGCCTCGACGGGCACACAGCGCACCGCGCATCCGTGTTCCAGAAAGCGCAACTGCTCCAGCCCCTCCAACCGCTCCAGCGCCCCCGGCGCCCAGCCTGCGTATCGGCCCAGCGCATCGGGGCGGAAGGCATAGAGTCCGACATGGTGGTAGACCGGTGTCATGCCCGCCTCGCCCGTGCCCTCCCCGGTATAGGGGATCACCTCCTTGGAGAAGTAGAGCGCGTTGCGGTCCGCGCCGAACACCGCGGTCGTGCCCCCCACCCGCCCGGCGCGGCGGTCGGCGCGCAGCTGCTCCAGCGCGCGCGTGTCGCAGCGCAGAACCGGCGTGGCCACCGCCACTGACGAATCGCGCGTCATCTCGTCGACCAGCGCCTCGGCGAACCGGGGCGGTGCGAGCGGCGCGTCGCCCTGGAAATTGATGACGATATCGGCCTCGAGCCCGGCGCGCTCCAGCGCCTGGGCGCAGCGCTCGGTGCCGTTGGCGCAGTCGGGATCGGTCATGATCACGCCGGCGCCGAAGCCGCGCGCCACTTCGGCGATGCGCGCATCATCGGTGGCGACATGGACCGCGGCGACCCCCGCGACCTGCCCCGCCGCCTCCCAACTCAGACGGATGAGCGGCTTGCGCGTGCCGTCGGGCAGGGTCAGTTCGGCCAGCGGCTTGCCGGGATAGCGCGTCGAGGCATAGCGCGCGGGGATGATGATATGGACCCTCATGCGACGCCCGCGCGCAGGCAGTCATGCAGATGCAGAATCCCCACCGGAACGCGCGCATTCGAGAGCACGAAGATCGCACCGATCTTGCGCGCGTTCATCAGCGCCAGCGCCTCGGTCGCCAGCGCGTCGGGCACCACCGTGACCGGATCGGGGGTGGCGACATCGACCGCGCGGCTTTGCATGAGCCGGTCCATGTTGCGGCGAAGATCGCCATCGGTGATCGCACCTGACAGGCGGCCATCCTTGAGCACCCCGGCGATTCCGAAGCCCTTCGAGGTCATCTCGATGAGCACCTCCGACATCGGCGTATCGGGCACGACAAGCGGCACCGCAGACCCCGAGTGCATCAGCTGCCCCACCTTGATCAGCCGCGCTCCCAGCCGGCCGCCGGGATGATTGACCTGAAACTGCTCGGGGCGGAAGTCGCGCTGCTCCATCAGCGCGACGGCCAGCGCATCGCCAAGCGCCAGCGCCATGGTCGTCGAGGTGGTCGGCGCCATGCCGATGGCGCAGGCTTCGGGCAATTGGGGCAGTTTCAGGCACAGATCCGACGCGCGCATCAGGGCGCTGTCGGGCTTGCTGCACATCGCGACAAGCGGGATGGAGAAACGCCGCGTATGCGAGACCAGCGCGTCGAGCTCGACGGATTCGCCGGAATTGGAGACGATCAGGCAGACATCGCCCGGCGCGATCATGCCGATATCGCCATGGCTGGCCTCGGCGGCGTGGACGAAATGGGCCGGGGTGCCGGTGCTGGCCAGGGTCGCCGCGATCTTGCGCGCGATATGGCCCGATTTGCCGATGCCCGAGACGATCACCCGCCCACGCGCCTCGAGCATCCGGCGAACCGTCGCGGGGAAGGCCTCGGGCAACTCCCCGGCGAGATGGAGGAGCGCCTCGCCCTCGGCCTTGAGAACACGCCTCCCGCTTTCGATGATCTGCTCGGTGCTGCTCATGGTGGTCGATTCCGCCGTTTTGCCCGTCGCTAACCCATCGCCGGGCGACAATCCAGTAAAACCACGCCCGACCCGGCCCGCGCCCGCGCCCTCCGTTTCGCTGCGCGGCCGGGCGAGTCGGTACTGGTGCCGGCGCGCGCAATTGCCTATGACTGAGGCACCGGCGGGACGCCCGCGCGCGAGGGGCCATCGCGATGCGCAGGACGATCGATGACGTGACACCCGGGCTGATGTTGCAGGCCTATGCTGCCGGGATCTTCCCCATGGCGGAATCCCGCGACGACCCGCATCTGCACTGGATCGACCCGGAACGGCGCGGGATCCTGCCGCTCGATAGGTATCACCTTTCGCGGTCGTTGCGCCG
>PWLT01000077.1 GCA_003558415.1 Hyphomicrobiales bacterium | reverse complement strand
GGCCGCGCTTCGGTCAATCTACTGATTCTGGCTGCGATTGTGGTCGGCGTCCTGCTCTGGCGCGGGCTGATCTAGAGAGCGTTGCGGCCGACAGGATTCACGGGCCCCGTCGCGCCAGCGACGGGGACGCGCCCACCTCGGTCGGGCGCGCGCCCCTCGTCCTACTGAGCGCAATGAACTCAGATGCCCGCATCGCGTTCCAGCCCGCGCCATCGTGCCCGCTCAGAGTTCGGGATAGACCGGGAACCGCTCGCACAGCGCCATCACCTCGCCGCGCACCTTCTCCTCGACCGCGGCATTGCCGTCCTCGCCATTCACGGCGAGCCCGTCCACCACCTCCACGATCCAGTCGGCGATCTGGCGGAACTCCGGCTCGCCGAAGCCGCGCGTGGTCCCCGCGGGTGTGCCCAGCCGCACGCCGCTGGTCACCATGGGCTTTTCCGGGTCGAAGGGGATGCCGTTCTTGTTGCAGGTGATATGCGCGCGCCCGAGCGCCTTCTCGGTCGCGTTGCCCTTCACGCCCTTGGGGCGCAGATCGACCAGAAGCACATGCGTATCGGTGCCGCCGGTGACGATGTCGAGCCCGCCCTTGATGAGCTGATCGGACAGCGCGCGGGCATTGGCGACGACCTGCGCGGCATAGTCGCGGAACTCGGGGCGCAGCGCCTCGCCGAAGGCCACCGCCTTGGCGGCGATGACATGCATCAGCGGCCCGCCCTGAATGCCGGGGAAGATGGCCGAGTTGACCTTTTTCGCGATCGTCTCGTCATCGGTGAGGATCATGCCACCGCGCGGACCGCGCAGCGTCTTGTGGGTGGTGGTGGTGGCGACATGGGCATGCGGGAAGGGCGAGGGATGCGCACCCCCCGCCACCAGCCCGGCGAAATGGGCCATGTCCACCAGCAGATAGGCGCCCACCGCATCGGCGATCTCGCGGAAACGCGCGAAGTCGATCTCGCGCGGGACGGCCGAGCCCCCGGCGATGATGAGCTTGGGCCGGTGCTCCTTCGCCAGCGCCGCGACCTGGTCATAGTCGATGCGGCTGTCATCCTTGCGCACGCCGTAATGGATGGCGTTGAACCACTTGCCCGACTGGTTGGGCGGCGCGCCATGCGTCAGATGCCCGCCCGAGGCCAGATCCATGCCCAGGATCGTGTCGCCGGGCTTGATGAGCGCGGTGAAGACGCCCTGATTGGCCTGGCTGCCCGAGTTGGGCTGCACATTGGCGAATTTCACGTCGAAGAGCTTGCAGGCCCGCTCGATGGCCAGGTTCTCGGCGATGTCCACATACTGGCAGCCGCCATAATAGCGCCGGCCCGGATAGCCCTCGGCGTATTTGTTGGTCATCACCGAGCCCTGCGCCTCCATCACGGCGCTGGAGACGATGTTTTCCGAGGCGATCAGCTCGATCTCGTCGCGCTGGCGGCCCAGTTCCTTGCGGATGGCGCCGAACAGTTCGGGGTCGCGGGATTCAAGCGGCTCGGTGAAGAAGCCGGAATCACGGTGTGGGGCGTTCATCGATTTCTCCTCGACATGGGATTTCGCGGATTGGCGCGTGTGTAACGGAACTGGGGCGGGGATTGAAGCGCTCAAAGCGACCCAATGCCGCGCCGCGGCGGCGGGGCACGAAAATCGCGCATCCCCGCCCGCGCCTGCCCGGCGGTTCAGCCTGCGGCGACGCGCCCCGAGGTCCAGCTTCCGGCGTGTTCGAGAATCAGCTCCGGCGTGGCGGGGATGGAATGCGCGAAATCGATCAGGTCGGCGTTGCCCTCCGCCCAACGGCGAAGGTCGCGAGCAGGTCGGGCGCCATGCCCCCGGCGCGGGCCGCAACCCGCACGCGGCCTTGAGTTCCGCGCGCGATGCCGTCAGAACTGCGTTGAGGGGCAGGAGGGCGCATGTCGGCGTGCTGTGAAATAGCGTTTATCGCCAGTTCGATGGAAGAGGCACAGCTGGCGCGCGAGGCGCTAGTTGCGCGTTACGGCGATGTGGCGCCTGAAGAGGCGGATGTGATCGTGGCACTGGGCGGTGACGGCCACATGCTGCACACGCTTCACAATACGCGCGATATGGGCATTCCAGTCTACGGCATGAACCGCGGCACGGTGGGCTTTCTGATGAACGCCTATTCGCCCGACGACCTGCCCGCGCGGCTCGATGCCGCCGAGGAGACGGTGATCAACCCGCTGCACATGCACGCGCAGACCGTCTCGGGCGAAGTTCATGAGGCATTGGCGATCAACGAGGTCTCGCTGCTGCGCGCCGGCCCGCAGGCGGCGCGGCTGCGCATAACCGTCGATGGCCGGGTGCGCATGGAGGATCTGGTCTGCGACGGGGCGCTGGTGTGCACGCCGGCGGGTTCGACGGCTTATAACTACTCCGCGCATGGGCCGATTCTGCCCGTGGGCTCGGATGTGCTGGCGCTCACTGCGATGGCGGCTTTTCGTCCCCGGCGCTGGCGCGGCGCGTTGCTGCCCAAGAGCGCGAAGGTGCGCATCGAGGTGCTCAACCCGGCCAAACGCCCCGTGCGCGCCGATGCCGACAGCCGATCGGTCCCCGATTCGGTGGCCAGTGTCGAGATCCGCTCGGAGCCCGAGATCCGCCATCGGCTGCTTTTCGATCCCGGCCACGGGCTGGAGGAGCGGCTTATCCGAGAGCAGTTCGTCTGATCGGGCGGGACTGCGTCGCCAGCCTTATTCCGCCGCCCGCCGCGCATCGGCGCGCAGCCAGGCTTCGCGCTTGCGATAGATCGTCGAGGGCGAGACGTCGAGCACACGCGCCGCGCGCGGCACCGATCCGCCATGGCGTGCGATCGTCTCCTCGATCACGATGCGCTCGATCTCCGCCAGCGGCTTTCCGATCAGCGCCTCGAGTTGCGGCCCGGGCGGTGGCGCAACGGGTCGGGCCGGCGCCGGCGCCTCGGCATGCTCATTGAGCTCGGCCGGCAGCATCTCGGCGGTGACGAGCGGTCCGCGATTGAGCACCACGACATGACGCAGCACATTGACCAGCTGGCGCACATTGCCCGGCCAGGGCAGGCGCTGGAACAGCTCGGCCACCTCCGGGCTCAAGCCGGTGAAATCGCGGCCCTCCTCGGCGGAGAAGCGCCGCAGCACGCTATCGGCGATCTCGATCACATCGGTCCCGCGCGCGCGCAGCGGCGGCATGTGCAGGGGCACCACATGCAGACGGTAATACAGATCCTCGCGGAACCGCCCGGTGCGCACCGCCTCCAGCGGGTCGCGATTGGTGGCGCAGATGATGCGCACATCGACCTTGCGCGCCCGGGTCGCGCCCACCGGCTGGATCGTGGATGTCTGCAGGAAACGCAGCAGCTTGGTCTGCAGGTTCATCTCCATCTCGCAGATCTCGTCGAGAAACAGCGTGCCGCCATCGGCCGCCGCGGCGGCGCCGGGCTTGTCGGCGATCGCGCCGGTAAAGGCGCCCTTGAGATGGCCGAACACCTCCGACTCCAGCAGATCCGACGGGATCGCACCGCAATTGAGCGGCACGAAGGGGCCATTGGCGCGGTTCGAGCTGTCATGCACGGCCTGGGCGCACAGCTCCTTGCCGGTGCCGCTTTCGCCGGTGATGAAGACGGTTGCCATGGAATCGGCGACCGAGCCGATCTTGTCGTAGACCGTGCGCATTGCCGGCGAATGGCCGATGAAGGCCTCCAGCGCCGCGGGCGGCGCCTTGCGCGGCGGCGGATGCGCGGTGGCCATCGCGTTCTCGACCGCGACGCACAGACGTGCCTCGTCGAAGGGCTTGACGAGGAACTCATAGGCGCCCGCGCGCATCGCCTGCACCGCGCGATTGATGGAGCCATGCGCGGTGATCACGATCACCCTGGTGCCAGGGGCCTGGGCAAGCAGCTCGCCCATCAGGTCGAGCCCGTCGATATCGGGCAACATCACATCGAGCAGCACCAGCCGCGGCCGCAGACGCCGGAAGGCGCGCCGTCCCGCCTCGCCGGTGCGCTCGGCATGCACGCTGTAGCCCGCCTTGCGCAGGATCGTCTCATAGACGTATTGCAGCGATGCGGTGTCCTCGATCAGGAGGATCG
>PWLT01000410.1 GCA_003558415.1 Hyphomicrobiales bacterium | reverse complement strand
GTGGTGCGCGATGGCTCGTCCGAGCCCTTCGACGTCTCCATCGTACGCGACACCATCACGCTGACCGCGGTGCGCACCCGCATGGAGGGCGACAGCGTCGTCCTGCGCGTCACCACCTTCAATGACCAGACCTGGCCGAACCTGCGCGACGGCATCAACGAGGCGATCGAGGACGCCGGGGGGCTGGACGAGATCTCGGGCGTGGTGCTCGACCTTCGCAACAATCCCGGCGGGCTGCTCAACCAGGCGATCCGGGTGGCCGACGCGTTCATCGATCAGGGCGAGATCGTCTCGACCCGCGGGCGCCGCGACGAGGACAGCGAACGCTTCAACGCCACCGCCGGCGACCTGATCGGCGGCAAGCCAATCGTCGTTCTGATCAATGGAGGTTCGGCATCGGCATCGGAGATCGTCGCCGGTGCTCTGCAGGATCACCGCCGCGGGGTGGTCGTGGGCACGCGCAGCTTCGGCAAGGGCTCGGTGCAGACGGTGATGCCGCTGCGCGGCGACGGCGCGATGCGGCTGACGACCTCGCGCTACTATACGCCCTCGGGCCGCTCGATCCAGGCGCTGGGTATCTCGCCCGACATCCTTGTCGAGCAGCCGCCACGCCGCGCCGCCGCCGAGGAAAACGGCGACAACGGAGCCACCCGGCCACCCCGTTCCGAGGCCGATCTGCGCGGACGGCTCGACAATGACAGCATGTCCGAGGACGAACAGCGCCTGCTCGAGGAGGAGCGCCGCTTCGCCGACGAGGCCGCGCGCCTGCGCGAGGAGGACTATCAGCTCGCCTATGCGCTCGACATCCTGCGCGGGCTCGGCGCGCTGAACGGGCGCTGAGCGCCGGTCGCCGGGGGTTGGCCTTGCAAGCCCGCCCCCGGTACGCACCGACGCGGTCACAGCCCACGCGCACGAAGCTTGCCCCGAAAGCTGGAGTGCCCGGATGAGCGACACACTCAATGACCCCGAGGCCCTGCCTTATCGCCCCTGCGTGGGTGTCGTGCTGATCAACCGCGAGGGGCGCATCTTCGCAGGTCAGCGCATCGACAGCGAGGCCCCGGCCTGGCAGATGCCCCAGGGCGGCGTTGATCCGGGCGAGGATCCTTGCCAGGCGGCGCTGCGCGAGCTGGAAGAGGAAACCGGCATCCCGGCGCGGCGCGTCGAGCTGATCGACGAAACCCCCGGCTGGCTACGCTACGACCTGCCCGAGGATCTGCGCGGCCGGGTCTGGGGCGGTCGCTACCGCGGGCAGGAGCAGCGCTGGTTCCTGCTGCGCTATCTCGGGAATGACGAACAGATCATGCTCGACACCGCGCATCCCGAGTTCTCGGACTGGCGCTGGCTCGACGCGCAGGAACTGCTGGAGCAGATCGTGACCTTCAAGCGTGACATCTATGCCCGGGTGCTCGCGCATTTCCGCCCGCATCTGGCCTGAGGCCCGTCCGGCCCGCGGCCGCGCCGACGGCAGGGGGCGCTCACATGGCTTCGCCGAAACCCGATGCGACAAGCGCCTCGATCGCTTCGGCAAGCGGTTCGGCCTCGGGGCCGGAGACGGAGACACTGATCACGCTCCCGCGCGATGCACCCAGAGTAAGCAGCCCCATGATCGAGTCGCCGGCAACCGAGAGGCCATCCTTCTCGACCTCGACCTGCGCGTCATGGGCCTCCACCGTTTCGACGAATTTCGCCGAAGCGCGGGCGTGCAGGCCCTTCTCGTTCACGATCGTCAGTTCGCGTCGGATCATCACTGGCCCTGGCGCGCCGCCACGTCGAGGCTGTTGATGTATTTGCGCCCCGCCTCCAGCGCGCTGTCGACCGCGTCCCCCACGCTCAGCCGGCGCGATTTGGCCAGCTTGATGAGCATGGGCAGGTTGGCGCCGAACAGGATGCGCCGGTCATCGGCAACGCAGGCGCGCAGCGACAGGTTGGAGGGCGAGCCTCCGAACATGTCGGTCACCACCACCACGCCCGAGCCCGAATCCACCGCATCGGCGGCAGCGCAGATCTCGGACTGCTTCGCCGCGCGATCGTGATTGTCCTCGATCGCGATGGCACGCATCCCCTCCTGCGGGCCGACGACATGCTCCACAGCCGCGAGGTACTCCCGCGCCAGGCCGCCATGCGCGACGATCACGATTCCGATCTCGCCTTTCACTCGTCCATCACCCCGACCTGTGCGTCTCAAAGACGCTCGAGCTCCCTGTGCCGTTTAGACACCCGCCAACCATCCTTCGCAAGAGCATCCGCAAGGGATTCCGTCACAGTGACGGAACGATGCCGCCCCCCGGTACAGCCGAAGCCGATCGCGAGATGCGCCTTGCCCTCCTCGACCTGGGCGGGAAGCAGCAACTCTGTCAGCCCCAGCAGCTTCTCGAAAAACGCGTCATAGCGCGGGTCACCCTGCACATGGGCCGCAACCGGCGCATCGCGCCCGTCGAGCGGGCGCAAAACCTCGTCCCAGTAAGGGTTGCGCAGGAAACGGCAGTCGAAAACCATGTCGAGCCCGCGCGGCATCCCGCGCTTGTAGGAAAAGGAATGCAATGACACCGCCAGGCCCAGGGACTCGTCGCTCGCGAACCAGCGCGCGATCTCGGCGCGCAGATCATGGGGCGAGAGATCCGAGGTGTCGATCAGGAAGTCGGCGCGCTGCCGGATCGGGTCGAGCAGATCGCGCTCGCGCGCCACGCCCTCGGCCGGGTACTCGGCCGGCGCTGCGGGATGGCGGCGGCGGGTTTCGGCATACCGGCGCAGCAATGTCTCGGTATTGCAGTCGAGGAAAAGCAGACTGCAGGTAATCCCCGGCTCCCGGTCGAACCTGGCCGCCATCTCCAGGAAACCCTCGACGCTGAAGCCTCGCGTGCGCAGATCGATGCCCAGCGCGACCGGCCGTTCAAGCGGCTCGCCGTCGAACAGCCTTGGTGTGAGCGCAAGCGGCATGTTGTCGATCGCCTCATACCCCAGATCCTCCAGCGCATTGATCGTCGTGCTGCGTCCGGCACCCGATGGGCCGGTCACACAGACAACGCGCTGGTTGGCGGGGCGGTCCGCTGCGGAGACATTCGTCATGGCTGGTCATACCTTCCACAACGAAGATATTGCAGCAACGCCGCCGGAAAATGGTCGCTCGCCACAGCGTGAAGCAGCGGCATCTCGATGCCGAGCGCCCGCCAGACGCGGTGTTCGGGCAGCCGCGCGCGCTCGTGCCGCGCCAGATCGACGGCCAGCACGATGCGCGCCTGCGCCAGCGCCTCGGCCTTGAGCAACCCGACGCCGCGCGCTTCGATCACCCCGCGGATCGACTGCGGCGCGCCCGCATACAGTGCACCCGCGCGCCGGGTGATCAGGCTGCGGTCATCGGCGACCAGAACCGCCCCCAACGCCATCAGCCGAAGCGCCAGCGCCGACTTGCCGGAGCCGGAGGGACCGAGGATGATCACGCCGCGCGCTTCTTGCCCCCCTGCGTTGCCCTCGGGGGGCAGAGCCACGGTGGTGGCGTGCAGCGTAACACTCTGCGGCGTGGTCCCCGCGCCAACCTCTCGCCCGTCGCTTTGCAGCGCCACGCTCATACCGGAAGCCCGACGACGAAACGCGCCCCGAGCGGCTCGGATGTCACGTCGGCCTCGGTCGGGCGGATGTTTTCTGCCCAGATAACGCCGCCATGCGCTTCGACGATCTGCTTGGAGATCGCCAGCCCGAGCCCCGAGTGATTGCCGAACTCCTTGATCGGGCGCTCGGAATAGAAGCGCTTGAAGATCTTGGTGAGCGCGCCCTCGGGGATGCCGGGGCCGGTATCCTCCACCACCACCAGAACGCGATCGTCGCGCCGCCGCGCCCAGACGCGCACCGCGTCGCCCGGCCCGCAGAACGAGACCGCGTTGGTGATCAGATTGACTAAGACCTGCGCCAGTCGCGCCTCCAGCCCCTGAATCTCGATCGGCTCATCGGGCAGATCGACGATGAAATCGACCTCCTTGTGCGCAGCTTCCTGGCCCAGATAATCGCAGAGGTTGCGCAGCGTGTGCAGCAGGTCGAAGCTTTCCTCCTGCTCCCTGACCAATTCGCTGTCGAGGCGCGAGGCGTT
>PWLT01000388.1 GCA_003558415.1 Hyphomicrobiales bacterium | reverse complement strand
TGAGCGCCGCAGATAGCTCTCCACCCGACCCGCCGCCGGTCTCATGGCGGGCCGTGGTGGCGCACTCACCCGATCAGGCGTTATTCGATGCCGAGGATCTCCATCGCTTCCGAGAGCACGGCCATGGATGCGTCATGCTCGCCTGCCTCGTGGAAAGCCTCGCCATCCGCGCGCAGCTCCTCGACGAGCGCGCGATCTTCATCGCTCAGCGTCGCCTCGGGCAGGGCCGCATCGATCTGGGCCATGAGCGCCGGGCAGTTATGAGCAAATGCCACCGCCGGAGCGAGCAGCACGAAAAGCGCCGTTACGATTGCACGAAACATCTTTGCCTCCATTTTTCTTGGACTGAACGGGCCGGAGCACGACCCGCTCTCGCGCATACCACAATACTGCCTGGGCACCGGTCCGGTCCATGAGGTGGCGAGTAGGCATCCAAAGTCTGCGCGAATTTGCCGATAGTCCGGGTGCACGCAAGCGGGTTTCAGCCGCCTGCATCCTCGATCCAGTGGCGCTCGATCAGCTTCGCCTGCGAGATGAAGAAGGCAAACATCGCGCCGGCCTGACCGAAAGTGTCCCACACCACATAGACATCGGTGGAGAAATTGCGCCAGATCACCTCGTTGGCTGCGGCCATCAGCAGAAAGAACACCGCCAGCCGGCGCGTCATCGACATCCAGCCCTCGTCCGAGATCGGGATCATCCCCTCCAGCACATAGGCCAGATAGGATTGCCCGCGCCACAGGCCGATCCCCAGCAGCAGGCCGAAGCTGCCGAAGACATAGGTGCTCTTCATCTTGAAGAAACGCTCATCGTTGAGCCACACGGTCAGCGCGCCGAAGACCACGACCATCACCATGGTCGTGATCTGGATGCGCGACACCTTGCCCGACAGGCGCCACAGCGCCAGCGTGCAGGCCGCCATCAGCGGAATGAAGGCGGCGGTGACCACGATGAACCCGTCATAGTCGCGCCCGGCGAAGTGATAGCTTTCCTCGCGCAACCAGAAATAGCCCAGGAAAAAGGCCAGCAGCGGCCCAAGCTCGAGCGCCGACTTGATCTTGGGGTTGATGGCGCGGCCCTGCTCGCTCATGCCTGCCTTTTCCTCCTCATGCTGCAAACTGAACTATCATCGCGCCCGTGGCAATCAAGCCCATAAGCGCAAGGCGGCGCGGCCCGACCGCCTCGCGCAGGATCACCCAGCCGATCAGCGCCGCGAAGACCGTCGAGGTCTCGCGCAGCACCGCCGCCTGTCCGACCGGGCCGAGCCGCGTGGCAAGCAGGATACCCCCGAAGCTGCCCATTGCAATCACCGCGCCGACCAGCCCGCGCAGCATCAGCGGCGCGAATTCCGCCCTCGGGAGGCGCGTCCAGCGTTTCCAGGTCCAGATCGGCATGAAGACCGAATCGATGAGGAAGAACCAGGCGAGGAAGGTGAAGGGATCGGCCGTGGCCCGGATCGCATAGGCGTCATAGGTGGTGTAGAGCGCCACGAAAGCGCCCGTGATCACCGCAAGCCCCAGCGCCGGCACGAGTGACTCGCGATCCACCGTGATATGGCGCAGATTGTAGAGGGCGAGCCCGAAGATGCCCGAAAGCAGCACCGCGATCCCGGCCCATTGTCCGGCATTGAAGGTCTCGCCGAAAAGGATCCACGCCCCGATCACGGTCAGCAGCGGCCCGGTGCCGCGTACGACCGGGTAGACCACCGTATAGGCGCCGCGGCTGTAGGCCATCGCCTGGAACACCTTGTAGCCGACATGGATGACGAACACGGCGGCGAAGATCGGCCACATATGCGGCTCGGGCCAGGGAACGACGAGCAGAGCGATAGGTGCCGCGATCAGCCCCAGGCAGGTATCGATCGCCGCGCGCGATATCCAGGGGTCGTGGCGACCCTTCTGAATCGCGCCGAAGAGCGCGTGCAGCACCGCCGCCATCAGCGCCAGCGCCATGGCGAGGTTGAGGCCCTCGGGCGTGCCTTCGATGGAGATCAGCCACTCGCTCATCGTAGCGCCCGCCGGGCCGGATGGGCGCCCGCCGGGGGCTGCCTGCCCCCGGACCCCCGGGGATATTTGGGCGAAAAAGAAGCCGGAAGTGGTCTCAGCGGTCCAGCCCCACGAGTGCGCGCGCGAAATCCTCGGGCTCGAAAGGCTGCAGGTCGTCGATCTGCTCGCCCACGCCGATGGCGTGGATGGGCAGGCCGAAGCGATCGGCGAGCGCCACGAGGACGCCGCCGCGCGCGGTTCCGTCAAGTTTGGTCATCACCAGCCCGCTCACATCCGCGAGCTTGCGGAATGTCTCGACCTGGCTGAGCGCGTTCTGCCCGGTGGTGGCATCGAGCACCAGGATGGTGTTGTGCGGCGCCTCGGGGTCCTTCTTGCGCAGCACGCGCACGATCTTGGCCAGCTCGGCCATGAGATCCTCGCGGTTCTGCAACCGCCCGGCCGTGTCGATCATCAGCAGGTCTGCCCCCTCCTGCTGCGCGCGGGTGAGCGCGTCGAAGGCCAGGCTGGCGGGGTCGGAGCCCTCGGGCGCGGTCATCACCGGCACGCCGGCGCGCTCCCCCCAGACCTGGAGCTGCTCGACGGCGGCGGCGCGGAAAGTGTCGCCCGCGGCGATGATCACCGATTTGCCCGCGGCGCGAAACTGGGCGGCCAGCTTGCCGATGGTCGTCGTCTTGCCCGAGCCGTTCACACCCACCACCAGCACCACCTGTGGCCGCGAGGGGTAGAGCGGCAGCGGGCGGGCCACGGGCTCCATGATGCGGGTGATCTCCTGGGCGAGCAGTGCCTTGATCTCCTCGGTCGAGAGGCGCTTGCCGAGCCGGCCTTCGGCCATGTTCGCACTCACACGCATCGCCGTTTCAACGCCCATATCGGCCTGGATGAGCACGTCTTCGAGGCTTTCGAGCATCTCGTCGTCGAGCACCCGGCGCGGCGCGTGGTCCGCCGCCCCGCGACCCAGGATGCGCCCCAGCAGGCCGGGCTTTGCCGCATCGTCCCGCGGCGCGGGATGCCCCCCGCCCAGCGGCGGTGCGGCAGGGTCGCCGTTGTCGTCGGGCGCGGGCGGCGCCACCGGTGCGGGCGCATCGGAGGCCGGAGAGGGGCGTGGCGGCATGTGCGGCACATCCGCGCTGTCGTCGAGGCCGGGGGGATCCGCCTGCGTATCGGGGGTGGTGTCCTCGGCGGCATCGGTGGCGCCCTCGCCGACCACCGCGTCGAGATCCTCCCCGAGTTTCGAGGAGGACTTGAACATCCGTTCCTTGAGCTTCCTGAAAAACGACATGTCGGCTCCCGCCAGGATTTCCTGCCAAGAGCTAATACCTGGGCGTCGCGGATGGAAGCCCGAAACCGGGGCGCGGCCCGAGCAGGCCAGCCGCGAAAAGGGCTGGTCCGGCCCCGGACGCTCTGGCAAGCTGCGGGGTGCGGATGAAGGGGAGATCATGCGCCGAACCGGGGCCGTCATACGTTTGCTGCTGTTGCTGGTGCTCATGCTGGCGCCGGCCCCAGCGTCCGCCGGGCAGGATGGACTGCCCACAGAGGCCGAGCCGTTGACGGGTGCCGAGTTCGAGGCGCTCACCACCGGGCGCACCCTGACCTATGGCATCGGCGGGGAGCCTTACGGGATCGAGCGCTATATGGCAGGGCGCCGCGTGATCTGGGCGTTTCTCGGCGATGAGTGCCGGGAGGGGCACTGGTTCGAGGACGGGGCACGGATTTGCTTCGTTTATGACGACGCGCCGGGGGAGTTGCATTGCTGGCACTTTTTCGAGACGGAGCAGGGACTTCTGGCGCGCATCGCGGGGGCGGGAGAAAGCAGCGGCGAACTGGTTGAGGTGCGGGAGAGCCCCGAGCCGATGCACTGCCCCGGCCCGCGTGTAGGGGTTTGAGCGCGCTCACCTGGTTCCGGGGTCAGAACAACGACCCCTGCCCTGGCTCCCCGCCACCATCACTGTCCCCGCCCCCGGAAATCTTCCTGCGCGTAGGGCGCGGTTGCGGCACGAGGCGGCCGTCCTGGAATTCGATCTCCAGCTCAGCCGCGGCCTGCGCGGCGGCACGGGTCGTCACCACCTCCCCGTCGCCGCGCACCACGG
>PWLT01000442.1 GCA_003558415.1 Hyphomicrobiales bacterium | reverse complement strand
CCAGCCGCCATAGACGGCGGCGGTAAAGCACAGGATGGCGCCCAGCGTGAAGGACAGCGCGGTGGCGGCCGAGGCAACGAAGATGGTGGTGCGCCCGCCATAGATCATCCGCGTCAGCAGATCCCGGCCCAGATTGTCGGTGCCCAGCCAGTGTTCGCGCGATGACGGCTCCCACAGGTCGCCGACAATCTGGGTGGGGCTGTAGGGCGCGATCCAGGGCGCAAAGATGGCCGCCAGGAAAAAGAGCGCGGTGACGAAAAGGCCGATGGCGGCGGATGGGGGGATCGATTTCATGACGCGCCCCTCATTTCGGATGCCGCAGGCGCGGGTTGGTCAGGATCGACACCAGATCGGCGATCAGGTTCAGCCCGATATAGACGGTGGCAAAGATCAGCCCGCAGGCCTGCACCACCGGCACGTCGCGCTTGGAGACGTGATCGACCAGATACTGGCCCATGCCGGGATAGACGAAGACCACCTCGATCACCACGACACCCACCACCAGATAGGCCAGGTTGATCATCACCACATTGACGATCGGCGCGATCGAGTTCGGCATGGCGTGGCGCGCGATGATGGTCAGCTTGCGCAGGCCCTTGAGCTCGGCGGTCTCGATATAGGCCGACTGCATCACGTTGAGGATCGCCGCGCGCGTCATGCGCATCATGTGCGCCAGCACCACCATGGTGAGCACCAGCGCCGGCAGCGCCACCGCGTTGAGCTTCTGCCAGAAGCTCATGCCGCCATGCACCGAGGCCACGGTGGGAAACCAGCCCAGTTGCACGCCGACGAAATACATCATGATGTAGCCCAGCAGGAACTCTGGCACGGAGATCGCGGCCAGCGTCGTGCCGGAGATCAGATTGTCGGGCCAGCGGCCGCGAAACCGCACCGCCACCAGTCCAAGCAGGATCGCCAGCGGCACCGAGATCGCCGCCGCCACGCCGGCCAGGAACATCGTATTGCCCAGCCGCCGCTGGATCGAGCTGGCGATATCGGCATTGTTCGACAACGCGCGGCCGAAATCGCCCTGCAGCGCCCCCCAGAGCCAGTCGAAGTATCGCTCGTAGGCGGGCCGGTCGAGTCCCATCTGCCTGCGCATGTTCTCCAGCGCCTGCTCGGTCGCGGCCTGGCCCAGCACCGATTGCGCCACATCGCCCGGCAGGATCTGCGTGCCGGCGAAGATGAGGATCGAGGCGGCGAAGAGCAGAAGCAGGCCCAGCGCGATGCGCTGGACCAGCAGTTTCACGACGGGATGCACCATCCGGCTGGCCCCGTCAGGAGGCCATCCAGCACTTGATCGCCGAGAAGCCGCCCATCAGTTCGGCATTGGGGTTGTCCTCCCAGCCTGCGATCTCGTCGCGGGTGCCGTCCACCCAGTCGTTGAACATCGGGCAGATCAGCCCGCCATCGTCGCGCACCATCATGCCCGCCTCGCGGTAGAGTTCGACGCGGCGCGCCTCGTCGAGCTCGCCGCGCGCCTCGAGAATCAACGCGTCGAAATCGTCACGGAAGAAGCGGGTGTCGTTCCAGTCCGCGCCCGAGGTATAGGCGGTGGAATACATCTGGTCCTGCACCGGACGCCCCGACCAGTAGGAGGCGCAGAAGGGCTCCACATTCCACACTTCCGACCAGTAGCCATCGCTCGGCTCGCGCTGAATCTCCAGCGGGATACCCGCCTGCCGCGCCGTTTCCTGAAAGAGCTGGGCGGCATCCACCGCGCCGGGGAAGGCCCCGTCGGAGGTGCGCAGGACGATGGGCGAGCCGTCATGGCCGGAGCGCTCGTAATACTCACGGGCTCGGTCGAGGTCGAACTCGCGCTGCGGGATGGTCTCGTCGAAGAGCGGGTAGGCCTCGTTGACGGGCATGTCATTGCCGACACTCCCATAGCCGAACAGGATCCGCTCGACCATGTCCTCGCGGTTGATGGCGTATTTCAGCGCCATGCGCAGATCGGCATTGTCGAAGGGCGCAGTGTTGACATGCATGATGAACACGTAATGCCCGCGCCCGGGAACCGAATGCACCGTCACGCCCGGCGCGCGCGCCAGCAGATTGGCGGTGCGCGGCTCGACGCGGTTGACGATATGCACCTGCCCCGATTGCAGCGCCGAGTTGCGCGCGGTGGCGTCATTGATCACCAGCATCTCGACCGAGTCGAAATGCCCGACCGTGTCGTCCCAGTGGTTCTCGAACCGCTCCATCACATGGCGCGAGCCCGGCTCGTCCTCGACCATGCGGTAGGCGCCGGTGAAGATACCCGACGCCGGGTCGTCGAAGCCGCCATCGGGCTGGATCACAAGGTGATAGTCCGACATCAGATAGGGCAGGTCGGCATTGGGGCTGTCGAGATGGACGATGAACATGTCGCCATCGACCTCCATCGATTCGATACCGCGCATGATGCCCAGCGCGCCCGACTGCGAATCCTCGTCGGAATGGCGCTCCATCGTGCGCATCACGTCCTCGGGGGTCAGCGTCTTGCCGTTATGAAACTCCACGCCCTGACGGATTCGGAAGTTCCAGGTGCGCCCGCCATCGGAGGGTTCGACCTCCTCGGCCAGGCGCATGTCCAGGCTGCCGTCGGGCGCGATGTTGACCAGCGTCTCGCCGCAGGTCAGCAGGTAGTGGAACGGCACCTGGCTGAGCGCAAGCGCGGGGTCGAGGCTGTTGGTGCTCTCGCCCCCCTGCAGCCCCATCATCAGATGCCCGCCGCGCTGGGGCCCGGCCGCGCGCACCGCGCTTGCCAGCATCGTGTTGGCCATCGCGCCCGTCACCCCCAGCGCGGCGGCGCGACCCAGGAAGGCACGGCGGCTTGCCTTGCCCTGCACGACCCGGTTTACAAGATAGCGAAGCTCGTCCGACATACTGTCATCTCCCTGTAGGACTTTGTTGATTGCCCAATCAATAACCCGCCCCCGCGCGCCGGAGCAACCGAAACTTCCCCTCAGCTGGGCGATTCGCACGGGCACCCGATTCCTCGATCCGGCCTGTGAACGCTTCATGTCGGCCAGATGAAATCTTCGCGAGCCACCCCACGCGGCGCGCGAATCGTGCCCCTCCGATCAGCCCCGCCCGCGCAACCGATCCCAGAAGCGGCGCCACCGGCCGCGGGCGGAAGCGGTCCGCTCGGCCGTCGCCTCCATGAAGGGCTCAACGCGCCGGCGGCGGAAGCGGCGCAGCACTCGCCACACCCAGAACGCCAGCACCGCGAGCCCGATCAGACCGATGATGCGGCTCCAGGGGATCGTGCTCTCCTCAGGGCCCTCGGCCGGGCGCAGGCGGATCGCATTGGGGTAGATCGACAGCATCCGGCTGCGCACCCCGTAATAGGTGACGCGCACCCAGAGCGGATCGGCCGAGCTTGAGACCATGTCGCGCGCGCGGGCCTGCATATCTGCACTGTTCATCTTGAAATAGGGCGGCCAGCCCCAACCGGTGTCCTCGTTGCGAAAGACGATCTCGCGCCCGGTGGGGCGGAAGGTCTCGATATAGCGGACATCACGCGAGTCGGCCTCACCCGCCCCGGAGGGTACGGAGGCGTAGAAGAAGCGGTTGATGCCGAAGGTCTCCAGCCGCGTCTCGACCCCGACGATGCGCACAATCTCATGGCGCGGCAGGGTGTAATGCAGCAGCGCCCCCAGCGTGAGGACAAGCAGGCCGACGATGATCCATTTGACAATGCGCATGGATCGATCTCGCACGCCAATGCGCGCAAAGGCAAGTGCCGCGCGCCCCTACCGCCGCAAGGGCGATTGGCCTACCCTGCCTCGGACCCGCCGCGCTGCCGAAGGGAATGCAGATGAAACCCGGCCCCAGCAACCTGATCACCGATATCCCCGGCCTGCTGGTCGGAAACGCCGCCGATGCGCGGCTGAAATCGGGGGTCACGGTGCTCACTGCGGCCCGGCCCTTCACCGCCGGGGTGCATGTGATGGGCGGCGCGCCGGGCACGCGCGAGACCGACTTGCTCGCCCCCGACCGGCTGGTGCAACAGGTCGACGCGCTGGTGCTTGCGGGCGGCTCGGCCTTCGGGCTCGATGCCGCAGGCGGGGTGACGAACGCCCTGCGCGCGCAGGGTCGCGGCTTCGACGTCGGCGGCCAGCGCGTGTCGATCGT
>PWLT01000022.1 GCA_003558415.1 Hyphomicrobiales bacterium | reverse complement strand
GATCAGTGGCAGGCGATGCTGGCGGTGAATCTGACCGGCGTGTTCCTGACCTTCCGCGAGGGGCTGCGCCGAATGGAGGGCTGGGGGCGGCTTATCGCCGTGGCCTCGACCGCGGGGCTCAAGGGCTATGCCTATGTCGCGCCCTATGCAGCCGCCAAGCACGGGGTTGTCGGGCTGACCCGCTCCCTCGCGCTCGAGGTGGCACGGCGCGAGATCACCGTGAACGCGCTGTGCCCCGGATTTCTCGACACCGAGATGACCGAGCGCTCGCTGGTCAATATCATGGAGCGGACCGGGCGCGACCGCGAGGCGGCGCTGGCTGCGCTGACCGCGCATAATCCGCAACGCCGCCTGATCGAACCCGCCGAGGTCACCGCCGCGGCGCTATGGCTGTGCGGGCCGGGCTCGGAGGGGATCAACGGGCAGGCGATTTCCATCTCGGGGGGCGAGACATGAGCGATCCGCTCGCCAAGCGGCGGCTGCGCATGTGGCTGCGGATGCTGGGGGTGACCCGCACCGCCGAGGCGCATCTGCGCGAATATCTGCGCGTCAATCACGCCACCACGCTGCCGCGCTTCGACGTGCTGGCCGCACTTTACCGGCGCGGCGAGGCGATCAGCATGTCCGAGCTCAGCCGCATGCTGCTGGTCTCCAACGGCAATGCAACGGCGGTGGTGGACCGGCTCGAACGCGACGGGCTGGTGCGCCGCCGCCCGGCCCCCAACGATCGCCGCGCGGTGCTCGTGGCGCTGACCGAGGCTGGCGCGCAACGCTTCGAGGAACTCGCCGCCGGGCACGAGGCCGAGGTCAACGGGCTTTTCGACGGGCTCGACGCGGGAGATCTCGATACCCTGCGCGGGTTGATGCAACGCATGCGAAAGGACCGCTCATGAGCGAAATCGCGAATCTGAGCCCGGCGCATTTCCAGTGGTCGCTGGAGGGGCGGATTGCCACCATCCGGCTCAACCGCCCCGAGCGCAAGAACCCGCTGACCTTTGAAAGCTACGCCGAGCTGCGCGACACGTTCCGCGCGCTGGCCCATGCCGAGGAGGTGGATGTGGTGGTGCTCCTGCCCAATGGCGGCAATTTCTGCTCGGGCGGGGATGTGCACGAGATCATCGGGCCGCTCACCGAGATGGACATGAAGGGGCTGCTGGCCTTCACCCGCATGACCGGGGATCTGGTCAAGGCGATGATCGGTTGCGGCCGGCCGGTGATCGCGGCGGTGGACGGGGTTGCGGTGGGCGCCGGGGCCATCCTCGCCATGGCCGCCGATATGCGCCTGGCCACGCCCGAGGCGCGGGCGGCGTTCCTCTTCACGCGCGTGGGGCTTGCGGGCTGCGACATGGGGGCCTGCGCCATGCTGCCGCGCATCATCGGGCAGGGGCGCGCGGCGGAGCTGCTCTATACCGGGCGGGTGATGAGCGCCGAGGAAGGCCATGCCTGGGGCTTCTGGAATGCGCTGCACCCATCCGGGGAACTGGAGGGCGCGGCGATGGAGCTTGCCGCGCGGCTCGCGTCCGGGCCGACCTTCGCGCATGGCATCACCAAGACGCAGCTCAACCAGGAATGGAACATGGGGCTCGAACAGGCGATCGAGGCCGAGGCGCAGGCGCAGGCGATCTGCATGCAGACCCGCGATTTCGCCCGCGCCTATCGCGCCTTCGCCGCGCGGGAGAGGCCGGTCTTCGAGGGTGATTGAGGGGTGCGGCCGGGGGGCTGTCTGCCCCCCGGACCCCCCGAGGATATTTCCGCGAAAAAGAAGGGAAGCGCAGGAATGGCGGAGCAGAGTTTTCTGGACTGGCCCTTTTTCGAGGATCGCCACCGGCGGTTGGCCGGAGAACTGGACGCATGGTGCGAACAGAACCTGCCCGTCGATCACGGCGATGTCGATGCGGCCTGTCGCGGGTTGGTGGCAACGCTGGGGCGGGGGGGCTGGTTGCGCCATTCGGGGGCGGGCAGGGGCGAGGTGCTCGATCTGCGCACGCTGTGCCTGATCCGCGAGACGCTGGCGCGTCACGATGCGTTGGCCGATTTCGCCTTTGCCATGCAGGGGCTGGGCATGGGGGCGGTGAGCCTGTTCGGCACCGATGCGCAGCGCGCCTGGCTTGAGCGCACGCGCGCGGGCGAGGCGATCGCGGGCTTCGCGCTCACTGAGCCCGGCGCGGGATCGGATGTGGCCGCGAGCACCACCACGGCGCTGCGCGAGGGAGATGGCTACGTTCTGGAGGGCGAGAAGACCTATATCTCGAATGGCGGGATCGCGGATATCTATGTGATTGTCGCGCGCACCGGCGAGGCGCCGGGCGCGAAGGGGCTCTCGGCCTTCCTGATGCCGGCCGATACGCCGGGGCTGGAGGTGGCCGAGCGCATCGAGGTGATGGCGCCCCATCCCCTTGCGCGGTTGCGGCTCAATGGCGTGCGCCTGCCTGCCGATGCGCTGATCGGCGATCCGGGCGGGGGATTTCGCGTGGCGATGACGGTGCTCGACCATTTCCGCCCCTCGGTCGGGGCGGCGGCGCTGGGGCTGGCGCGGCGGGCGCTTGCCGCCGCGCTGGAGCGGGTGCGCTCGCGCGAGCTGTTCGGCGCGCCCTTGGCGCGTATGCAAATGGTGCAGGGCCATATCGCCGACATGGCGCTCGATATCGATGCGGCGGCGCTGCTGGTCTATCGCGCCGCCTGGGCGCGCGACACCGGGGCGGGGCGGGTGAGCCGCGAGGCGGCCATGGCCAAGCTGCACGCGACCGAGGCCGCGCAGCGGGTGATCGACGCGGCGGTGCAGCTGCATGGGGGCGACGGGGTGCGCATCGGCGGGCCGGTGGAGAGCCTCTATCGCGAGATCCGTGCCCTGCGCATCTATGAGGGCGCCAGCGACGTGCAGAAGATCGTCATCGCACGGTCGCTTCTGGAGGCGGGGCGATGAGCTATCACCGCGATATCCGCATCGAGTTCAACCATTGCGATCCGGCCGGGATCGTCTTCTATCCGCGCTATTTCGAGATGACCAATTCGGTGGTCGAAAACTTCTTCCGCGATGTGCTGGATTACCCTTTCGAGCGTATCGCGCTGGAGGAGGGTCATGGCGTGCCCACCGTGCGGCTGGAGGCCGATTTCACCGCGCCTTCGCGGCTGGGCGAGATGGTGCGCTTCACGCTGGCGCTCAAGCGGCTGGGGCGCTCCAGCGCGTGTTTCGCGATCACGGGTGAGCATGGGGGTGAGACGCGGCTGCGCGTGATGCTCACGCTGGCGTGGACCGGCACGAACGGGCGCGCGCGGCCCTGGCCGGAGGATCTGCGGCGGGCGCTGGCAGGACACCTGCACAATGAGGAGGGAGACCGATGAGCGACTCGATGCATCAGCTCTTGAACCCGAAATCCTGGAAACCGGCGCTGGGCTATTCCAACGGGGTCGCCGCCGAGGGGCGAATGGTGTTCGTGGGCGGCATGGTGGGCTGGAACGCCGCGCAGGAGTTCGAAACCGACGATTTCCTGGGCCAGGTCGAGCAGGCGCTGCGCAACATCGTCGCCGTGCTCGACGAGGCCGGCGCGCGCCCCGAACACCTCGTGCGGCTGACCTGGTACGTCGTGGACAAGCACGAATACCTCGCCGATCTGCGCGGGCTGGGGCAGGTCTATCGCGCGGTTCTGGGGCGGCATTTCCCGGCCATGACGCTGGTTCAGGTGGCCGCGCTGGTGGAGGACCGCGCGCGTGTCGAGATCGAGGCCACGGCGGTGATCCCGCGCGGGTGACGGGCGCGGGCATGCGAACGGGAGGAGAGGACATGGCGGATCAGGGAATGCTCGGCCCGACGGCCCATACCGACAGTTTCACGCGCGACAACCTGCCGCCACCCGGTGAATGGCCGCTTTTTCTGCTCGAGGGGTTCGACTATCCTGAATACCTCAACGCGGCGGTTGAGCTCACCGACCGGATGGTCGAGCAGGGATTCGGCGACCGCACGGCGCTGATCGGCAACGGGCGGCGGCGCACCTACAAGGAGCTGACCGACTGGACCAACCGGATCGCGCACGCGCTGGTCGAGGATTACGGGGTGCAGCCCGGCAACAGGGTGCTGATCCGCTCGGCCAACAACCCGGCGATGGTGGCCTGCTGGCTGGCGG
>PWLT01000324.1 GCA_003558415.1 Hyphomicrobiales bacterium | reverse complement strand
GCGTTGATGGTCATCGAGGTGTTCATCCGCTCGAGCGGAATGCTCTCGAACAGTGTGCGCATGTCGCCCAGATGCGATACCGGAACGCCGACCTTGCCGACCTCGCCGCGCGCAAGCTCGTGGTCGCTGTCATAGCCGGTCTGGGTGGGCAGATCGAAAGCCACCGAAAGCCCGGTCTGACCCTTCGCGAGGTTCGAGCGGTAGAGCGCATTCGAGGCGGCCGCTGTTGAGTGGCCGGCATAGGTGCGCATCAGCCAGGGCTTGTCGCGGGGCGTCTCGGTCATCGGCGGCTCCTGACAGCTTCGGGTAACTTTGTTTCTGTTGGAATGGTGGTAATGGAAATTTTGTGTCCTTGTCAATTCGCCGCGTTGCGGCATGGCCGCGCGGTCGCGGCCGCGCGCGGGGGGCGCGGCGAAAGTCGTTGCCAGTCCCGGCCCATGTTGTAAGCCTGCCGCGATGACCGCGACTGTGGAAATGCCCCTGTGGGTGCTGGTGCTGGTGCTGGGCTTCGCGGCGATCGCGGCGCTCGACCGGGTGCTGGTGCCCTCGGTGCGCTGGTTTTTCCGCCGCCGGATGGAGCGCGCGGTGGCCGAGCTCAACAAGCGGCTGGAGCGTCCCATCCAGCCCTTCAAGCTGATGCGCCGGCAGGACATGATCGTGCGGCTGATCTATGACCCGCATGTGATGGAGGCGGTTGTCGAGTATGCCCATGAACAGGGCGTGCCGGAAAGCGTGGCGTTTCAGCAGGCACGCTCCTACGCGCGTGAAATCGTGCCGGGTTTCTCTGCGGCCACCTATTTCGGGTTCGCCATTCGCGTGGCGCGCGCGCTCTCGCGTGCGCTCTACATGGTCCGGCTGGGCCAGTACGACGAGGCGGCGATCAAGGCGATCGACCGCAAGGCGGCGGTGGTGTTCGTGATGAATCACCGCTCCAACATGGATTACGTTCTCGTCACATGGCTGGCGGCGGAGCGCTCGGCGCTCTCCTATGCGGTGGGGGAATGGGCGCGGATCTGGCCGCTACAGGGGCTGATTCGGGCTATGGGGGCGTATTTCATCCGGCGGCGCTATCTCAACCCGCTCTACCGGAGGGTTCTCGCGCGCTATGTCCAGATGGCCACGCATGAAGGGGTTACGCAGGCGATCTTCCCGGAGGGCGGGCTGAGCCTGACGGGCACGGTCGGCCCGGCGCGCAAGGGTTTGCTGCATTATATCGTGAGCGATTTCGACCCCGCGGACGGCCGCGATGTGGTGTTCATCCCCGTGGCGCTCAACTACGATCGCGTGCTCGAGGATCGGTTGCTTCTCAACGCGGCCGCGACGGGCCAACGGCGGTTTCGGGCCCGCATGTCGGTGGTCGCGGGTTTTGTGGGCAAACATGTCTGGCAGCGGATGCGCGGGCGGTTCCGCCGTTTCGGTTATGCTGCGGTGAGCTTCGGTGCGCCTTTGTCGCTTGAGGCGTTTCTGCGCGAGCGACCCGAGGCGGGTGTCGATGTGCTCGCCGAGACGCTGATGGAGCGGATCCGCCAGGCGGTGCCCGTGCTTCCCGTGCCTCTGGTGGCGGCGGCGCTGACGCGCATTGGCCCGCCCTGCGATCGCGCAGCGCTGGACGCGCAGGTGAGCGAATGGGTGGAGGGGCTGCGCCGGCGCGGGTGCCATGTGCATCTGCCGGCGGGTGACCCGGCCCGGGCGGTGGAGGAAGGGATCGCCGCGCTCGCCGTGCGCGGCATGGTCGAGCAGACCGCGCAGGGATGGGGTATTCGGCCGGGGCAGGAGCAGGCGCTGGCCTTCTATGCCGCCTCGATCGACCATCTGCTCGACGCCGATATGGAGCCTCTTGCCTCCGGCATTGCGGATGCGGGCTCCTCGCCGCCGCGGCTGCGACGCCCGGGCGAAACGAGTGAGACATAAAATTTCAAATTGCATTGATCCGGGATTGCAAAGTTGCGCAGAGGATTCTATCTCACCATGAGCCGGCGTTGATTCTGCAATGCGGCGTGGACGTGCAGCATGGAGGTTCCGATGGCGCTCGATACTGATTCCGGAATTGCGGCTTATGATGCGCCGCACAAGGATCTCTATGAGGTGGGCGAGATGCCGCCGCTGGGCCATGTCCCCGAGCGCATGTACGCTTGGACGATCCGGCGCGAACGCCACGGCGAACCCGAGACCGCGATGCAGATCGAGGTGGTCGACACCCCCGAACCCGACAGCCACGAGGTGCTGGTGCTGGTGATGGCGGCGGGCGTGAATTACAACGGTATCTGGGCCGCGCTGGGCATTCCGATCAGCCCCTTCGACGGGCATGGTGAGCCCTATCACATCGCCGGATCCGATGCCTCGGGCATCGTCTGGAAGGTGGGCGACAAGGTCAAGCGCTGGAAGGTCGGCGACGAGGTCGTCATCCACTGCAATCAGGATGACGGCGATGACGAGGAATGCAATGGCGGAGACCCGATGTTCTCGCCCAGCCAGCGCATCTGGGGCTATGAGACGCCCGACGGCTCCTTCGCACAATTCACCTGTGTGCAGGCGCAGCAACTCATGCACCGTCCGCGCCACCTGACCTGGGAGGAGGCCGCCTGCTACACGCTGACGCTCGCCACCGCCTACCGGATGCTATTCGGCCACCGCCCGCATGTGCTCAAGCCCGGCGACAATGTGCTTGTCTGGGGCGCCTCGGGGGGGCTGGGCTCCTACGCGATCCAGCTCATCAACACCGCCGGCGCCAACGCCATCGGCGTGATCTCCGAGGAGGACAAGCGCGAATTCGTCATGTCGCTGGGCGCCAAGGGCGTGATCAACCGCAAGGATTTCAACTGCTGGGGCCAGATGCCGACCGTCAACACGCCCGAATACAAGGCGTGGTTCGCCGAAACGCGCAAGTTCGGCAAGGCGATCTGGGACATTACCGGCAAGGGCAACAATGTCGACATGGTGTTCGAGCACCCCGGCGAGGCGACCTTTCCGGTCTCGGTCTTTGTGGTCAAGCGCGGCGGAATGGTGGTGATCTGTGCCGGTACGACGGGGTACAACCTGACCTTCGACGTGCGCTATCTGTGGATGCATCAGAAACGCGTGCAGGGCTCGCATTTCGCCAATCTCAAGCAGGCCTCGGCGGCCAACAAGCTGATGATCGAGCGCCGCCTTGACCCCTGCATGTCCGAGGTCTTCCCCTGGGCGGAGATTCCCGGCGCGCACATGAAGATGCGCCGCAACGAGCACAAGCCCGGCAACATGGCGGTGCTCGTGCAGGCGCCGCGCGCCGGACTGCGCACCTTCGAGGACACGCTCGACGCGAGCCGCGCGAGCTGATCCCCGCGCCGCTCCCCCATTGTGGGAGCGGCCGGCCATCGGCGCCTTGGCGCCGGGCTGCCGGGCGGGGAGACTGTGTCTATTCCCGAGACGGACTGTCTACGATACAATGGGTAACCGGGTTGTGCCCGGCGTGTTACCTGTCGCCTTGGTTGATCAGGATGGTCCGGACCCGCAGCGATGCCTCATGAATGGATATTCGAGGTGCTCACCGACATGAAGGCCTATGCCGAGAAGCATGGCCTTGTCGCGCTGTCGGCCAAGATCGACGAGACCCTGGATGTGGCGCGTGCCGAGATCGACGAGGCCGAAGGTCAGCCCGACAGCGGCGGCCGCGCTGCTCCGACGCGGCGCACGCGAAACTGACGAGCGTCGCGTCTGGCGGCCCCCTGTCGGCCCCGCTATCCTTGCGGCATGGATGACGGCGCGAAACCCTATTCCCCTGATCAGGCGAAGGCGCATGACCGCATTGCCGAGGCGTTGCGCGCCACGGGGATCGATCTGGATGCCCGGACACTGACCGTGCCGGAATCCGGGGCGCATGAGCCCCAGGTGCTGGCGGTGATCGGGCGGGCGGGCTCGGGCAAGACCATGCTGCTCTCGGCATTGGCAGAGGCGATGCGCGCCGCCGGGGTCGAGCAGGTCACCGGCGATTACGAGGGGCGCCGGACCCGCGCGCGGCGCAGCCTCGCCGTGCTCGCCCCCACCAACAAAGCCGCGAGCGTCTTGCGCAATCGGGGCGTGCCCGCCACCACCATCCATCGTGTGCTCTACACGCCCGTCTATGATCCCCAGTATGAGCGCATTGCCGCCTGGCTGGTCGAGGGGG
>PWLT01000222.1 GCA_003558415.1 Hyphomicrobiales bacterium | reverse complement strand
GCCGCCTTGACGAAGGCCACCGCTGCGAGCGCCGCGAGCAGCGCGAGCACCAGCGCGACATCCAGCGCCGCCCAGTCGAAGGCGGCGGCAAGCAGCATGTTGACCCCCACGCCCCCGGTCGCCACGAGCTGCGCGGCCATCATCCGGTCGGCACGGCCGGGGCCGCGCCAGACCCGCAGCAGCGCTCCCGCGAGGCTGAGCAGGATCAGCGCCGCAATGGTGGTCAGCCATGCCGTCATGGTCGGACCGGTCCGCCGCGCAGCACGCTCGCCAGGCGCGCCTCGTCAAGGCGCACCGCCTCATCGACCTGTGCGCGCGTGTCGAGCACATGGATCAGCAACCGCCGCTCATGCGTGCCCGCCGACAGGGTGCCGGGCATCAGCGACACCTCCGTGCCCAGCGCCACGCGGCCGCCATCGGGCAACGAGACGGGCACCGATATCCAGCCCGGACGCAGCGGCATGCGCGGATGAAAGGCGCGCCAGGCGACATCGATCCCGCCCACGACCGAGCGCCACAGGAATCCCGGCAGCAGTGTTGTCAGCCGCAGCAGCCGGATCGGATGCACGGAGGGCAGCAGGTGCAGGCTGAGCCAGACCGCCACCGGCACCGCCAGCGCCCCGGCGGCAAGGCCCTCAAGGTCCGCGCCCACCAGCCCGACCCACAGACCGGCGAGGAGCACGGCACGCTTGAAGCAACTGACGAGAGGTTTCGCTGCGGCCCCGGCGCTCATGCGGCGATAGTTGGGCAATCCGTTTGCGCATGCAACCGGAAAGCGGGTGAGGCCCCGCGCCCAGGCCCTGTGCCGTGCGGTGCCGTGAATACCCTTCCGTTTCCGCGGCGATCGGTCTATGGGCAGAGCCGTGCCCGCCCGTCCCCACCGTCAGGGAGCCCGCCGATGAAAGCCGCCGTCATCACCTTTCCCGGATCGAACTGCGACCGCGATCTCGCCGTCGCCTTCGAGGCGGCGGGCGCAGAGGTGTCGCGCGTGTGGCACAAGGAGACCCTGCTGCCGGCGGGCATCGACATTGTCGGGCTGCCGGGGGGGTTTTCCTTCGGCGACTATCTGCGCTGCGGCGCCATCGCGGCCCGCGCGCCGATCTTCGCGGCGGTGGCCGATTTTGCAGCGCGTGGCGGGCATGTGCTGGGCATCTGCAACGGGTTTCAGGTTCTGTGCGAGGCCGGTCTGCTGCCGGGGACACTGATGCGCAATGCCTCGCTGCGCTTCGTCTGCCGGATGTCGCGTCTGCGGGTGGAGACCAGTGACAGCCCCTATACCAATCTCTGGGCGCCCGGCGACGAGGTCATGATCCCGGTTGCCCATCACGACGGGAATTACACGACCTCCCCCGAAATGCTGGAGCGGCTGCGCGGCGAGGATCGCATCGCACTTCGCTATCTCGACAATCCCAACGGGTCGATGGACGATATCGCCGGGGTGCTTTCGCAGAACCGTCGCGTGCTGGGGCTGATGCCCCATCCCGAGCGCGCCATCGAGGACGGACAGGGCAGCGCCGATGGATCGGTGCTTTTCCGCTCGCTTCTCGCCGCGATGGCGCATGCGTGATTCGCCCGGCTTGAGGCCGTGCCCGCGCGGGCGTATCCTTGGACGATGAACGAGACGCAAGACAGCACGCTTGAAGCCCAGGCGGCGCGGCGGCGCGCGTGGCTGCTGCGCGGCGTCGTGGCCGGGGTGTTGCTGGTCGCGATCGCGGTGGTGTGGGTGGCCAATCTCTGGCTGACCGACCGCTTCACCGAGTCGGTGCGCAATCGCGCCGAACTGCGTCTGGTGCTCTATTCCGGCAACGTTCAGAGCGAGCTGCAGCGCAACTCGGTCGTCCCCCTGCTGCTGTCGCGCGATCCCGAACTGATGGGCGCGCTGCAGCTGGGTGAATTCGTGCGCACCTCGCAGCGGCTCATCTCGATGCAATCGGAGATCGGCGCAGCCGGTATCCAGCTTTTCGACAGTGACGGGCGAACCGTCGCGGCCACGGACCGGATGCGCATCGGCTCCGATCACAGCTCTGCGCCGCGTTTCGTCGAGGCCCGCCGCACCCGGGATTCGGTGTTTACCGTCAGCGAGCGCGCCGGCGGCGGCTATGAATTCGGCTTCTCGCGCTCGATCTACAGCGGTTCGCAATTCCTCGGCGTCGTCTGGGTCGAGGTCGATCTGATGAAGTTCGAACGCTCCTGGGCGGGCTTTGCCGATGCGGTCGCGGTGACCGACAGCGAAGGCAAGATCATCCTCGCCACCGAGCCGCGCTGGCGCGGCCACAGCGTGGACGACGCGCTGACGGTTCAGGACGCGCCCAGCGCCATCCAGCGCGCGATCCGCGCCACGGCCGATTTCGGCCAGCACCCCCCCGATGCCTGGCTGAGCGGGGAGGCAGTGCTGCGCTCGGAGGCGCGCATTCCCTTCCGTGGCTGGCGGCTGGTGTCGTTTACCACCTATGATTCGGTGCGCGAGCGCGTGAACGGCGTTCTGGCGCTGGTGATCATGGGATTCGCCATGCTTCTCGCGGCAGCCTTCTACATGCTGTCGCGGAGGGCGCGCCTGCAGACGGCGCTGTTCAAGCGCGAGTCCGCCGAGCTGCGCCAGCTCAACGCGCGGCTTCAGCGCGAGATCGCCGAACGCGAACGCGTCCAGCAGGATCTGGCGGTGGCCGAACAGACGCTGGCGCAATCCTCCAAGCTCGCCGTGCTGGGCGAGATGTCGGCGGCGGTGAGCCATGAGCTCAACCAGCCGCTGGCGGCGATGCGCACCTATCTGGCCGGCGCGCGGCTGCTGCTGCAGCGCCGGCGTTCGGAGGAGGCGCTTTCGGCCTTTCAGCGCATCGATGATCTGATCGAACGGATGAGCGCCATCACCCGCCAGCTCAAGAGCTATGCGCGCAAGAGCGGCGAGGAGCTCGAGGCAGTCGACATGCGCGACTGCATCTCCGGGGCGCTGCAGATGATGGAGCCGCAGTTGCGCAGCCGCCGCGTGACGATCAGCCGGGCGCTGCCGCGCGAGCCGGTATTGGTGCGCGCCGACCGCATCCGGCTGGAGCAGGTGATCGTGAACCTGCTGCGCAACGCGCTCGACGCCACCCAGGGCATCGACTCGCCGCAGATCGACATATTGCTCACCCGGGGCGTGACGGCGACCATGACGGTGCGCGACAACGGCCACGGGATCGAGGAACTCGACAGCCTGTTCGAGCCCTTCTACACCACCAAGAAGCCCGGCGATGGAGTCGGGCTGGGGCTGGCCATCTCCTCGGGCATCGTCAGTGATCTCGGCGGGCGGCTCACGGCGCGTAACGCCCATGAGGGGGGGGCTGTATTCGAGGTTCAGCTTCCCATATTGGAGGCTGGAGCCTCGATCGAGGCGGCACAATGAAGGAGGGCCGATGGCACAGGCCATGAAGGTCGCGATCATCGACGACGAGCAGGACATGCGCCAGTCCATCAGCCAGTGGCTGGCGCTCTCGGGTTTCGATACCGAAACGTATCCCAGCGCCGAGGAGGCGCTGCGCGGGATCAAGCCCGACTATCCCGGAGTCGTGATCAGCGACATCAAGATGCCCGGAATGGATGGGATGGCCCTGCTCAAGCGCCTGCTGAGCATGGATTCCTCGCTGCCGGTGATCATGGTGACCGGTCATGGCGACGTGCCCATGGCGGTGGAGGCGATGCGCCTGGGTGCCTTTGACTTCCTCGAAAAGCCCTTCAACCCCGAGCGCATGACCGAGCTGGCCAAGAAGGCCGGCAATGCGCGCCGGATCGCGCTCGACAACCGCGCCCTGCGCAGCGAGATGGCCGACGGCCCGGTGCTGATGAAGCGCCTCGTCGGCGAGTCGGAGAGCATGCAGCGCCTGCGCGAGGATATCCTCGACCTCGGCCAGGCCGACGGGCATGTGCTCATCGATGGCGAAACCGGCACCGGCAAGTCGCTGGTCGCCCAGGCGCTCCACGCCGTGGGCCCGCGCGCCGGGCGCCGCTTCGTCGTGGTGTCCTGCGCCGGGCATGACGAGGCCACGCTTGGCGCGCGCCTGTTCGAGCCGGGCGGGGAGGGCGCCGGGTTGCCACTGGTGGAAGAGGCGCGCGGCGGCACGCTGTGCCTTGAGGACATCGAGGCGCTCCCCCCGGCGCTGCAGGGGCGGCTGCTGAGCTTC
>PWLT01000257.1 GCA_003558415.1 Hyphomicrobiales bacterium | reverse complement strand
TCGATGAGCACATTGGCCAGGATCGGGATGGTGTTGCGCCGCTCGACGACGGACTGCGCCTGGCTGACGGCCTTGAGCAGCGGGCCGCGCTCGATGCTGATCTTCATGCTTCTCGTCCCCCGTTTCGCCGCCCTGCCCGGCCCCTGCGTGCGGGCCCGGCCGGGGGGCAGAGCCTAGCCAAACCTGACAGACCCTCAAGCTCTTTTTTTCGCGTATCCAGTAATCCGGCCCGGCCGGGCGCGGGCGATGCCGGCCCGCAGCCTCAGTTCGACAGCAGGCGCCGCAGCAGTTCGATATCCTCGGCGATCTGCGAGTCGGCGGTCCTGAGCTCCTCCACCCTGCGCACGCCGTGGATGATCGTGGTGTGATCGCGCCCGCCGAAACGCCGCCCGATCTCGGGCAGCGAGCGGGTGGTCAGCTCCTTGGCGAGGAACATCGCGATCTGGCGCGGCCGGGCGATGGTGCGCACCCGTTTGGGGCCGATCATGTCGGACAGGCGGATATTGTAGTGCTCGCTGACCTTGCGCTGGATCTCCTCGATCGTCACGCGGCTCTCCGAGGCGCGCAGGATATCGGCCAGACAGTCCTGCGCCAGATCGAGCGTGATCTCGCGCCCCACGAGGCTGGCGAAGGCGAACAGCCGCGTCAGCGCCCCTTCGAGCACCCGCACATTGGTCGTGATGCGATGGGCGAGGAATTCCAGCACCCCCTCGGCCACCTTCAGGTCGCCGTACTGCGCGCGGTAATGCTCGGCCTTCTGCTGGAGGATGCCCAGCCGCAACTCATAATCGGTCGGGTGCAGATCGACCACGAGCCCGCATTGCAGGCGCGACTTGATCCGCTCCTCGAGATCCTTGATCTCGCCGGGCGCGCGATCGGCGGAAATCACGATCTGCTTCTGCTGATCCACGAGCGCGTTGAAGGTATGGAAGAATTCGTCCTGGGTGCTGTCCTTGCCGGCGATGAATTGAACATCATCGACCATCAGCACATCGACCGAACGGAACAGTTCCTTGAAATCCATGATCTGCTTTTCGCGCAGCGCCTGGATGAAGCGGTACATGAACTGCTCGGCCGAGAGGTAAAGCACCCGCTTGTCAGGATGCCGGGCGTTGAGCTCCCATGCGATGGCATGCATCAGGTGCGTCTTGCCCAACCCAACGCCGCCATAGAGAAAAAGCGGGTTGAAGGTGACCGCGCCGGCTTCGGCGACGCGGCGTGCGGCGGCATGGGCAAGCTCATTGGGCTTGCCCACGACAAAACTGTCGAAGGTAAACCGTCCGTCGAGCGCCGCACCGGGAAGCGCAGTGTCATCCCCGTTCGGTGACTCGGCACTCGACGACGCGCTGGCACCGCCGCTCGCGGCGGCGGCTGCCGATGCGCTCTTGCGCGCCACCTGGAATTCGAGCCGCGCGACATCGATTCCCAGCCGTTCGAATTCGGCCCTGATCTGCGGAACGAAGTTGCGTGACACCCAGTCGCCGATGAAGCGCGTCGGAACGGCAAAGCGCAGCACACCATCGGTCAGCCCGCGCGGCTGCAGCGGCTCGATCCAGGTGACGAAATTGTTCCGACCGATGGTCTCCTGAAGCGCCTTGCACACCTCGGTCCAGCGTTCCTGAAGCGTTGCGTCCCGACCGTTTTTCGCCATGTCCCCGCTTTCTTATTCTGGGCGCCGCCCCGGACAGAAGGCCCGGCCGCGCGGCAGCATTCGCTCCTGCGCACACGGCGCCCGGGGGAGGGGAAATCGTGGCCTTGCGCACCGGGACAATCCCCCGGTGAAACGCCACACCTCGCCCTGGCTTCGAGAGGGCTGCCGCGTGGCCGGCTCGGCACTTCCATTCTATTGGACATGCACAGCGAGTGGCGCGCATCATTTGTGCGCCGCATCCCTGCAACGCTCCGAGAAATGTGTACAACCACACACCCGGACCGCCCGGCACCGCCTCAACCCCGACCGCATAATGCGGCGACTGCCGTCCCGGGATCGACGGCGATGCACTCATGTCCCCCCAGACGACGTGAATCGCAGGGGCAAGGTAGCAACAGCGCTTTCATGGCCGCAACAGAACAAGAGCCTTGACTCGAACCCCGCCGAAACGAATCCCGATGCGTGTGTACATCCGGACACGCAGTGACCCCGAGGCGAGTCCTGCCATGCGCTGCCAAGCGTCGGAGAAACAATGCGGATCGCCGCCCCCTCGGGTGGGGCGGCCGACCTGGCGGGGCGTGGCCGGTGTTGCGCGGCGGGCACGCTTGCACGCGCAATGACGGGTCGGCAATCAAGGGGTGCGTTGCGGTCGATCGGAGGCTCGGGCCCCGTCGCGCCAGCTCCGGGGTCACGCCCGCCCGCGCCCCGCTTCAGTCGCGCGGCGTTGCTTGCAACGTCACGCCCGGCTCGGGGCGCACGGTCATGTGCATCACGGGTCTCGGCAGCGGCCCGGCGGGCGCGAATCGGTAACGCGCCAGCAGCGTGCCCAGGATGATCCGCGCCTGAAGCATGGCGAATTCGGCGCCGATGCAGATTCGCGGCCCCGCCCCGAAGGGCAGATGCAGATGCCGCGCGCGCGCGGCCACCTTGTCGGGTGCGAAATTCCCGGGGTCGAACAGATCCGGGGCCTCCCACCACATGCGGTGGCGGTGCAGCGCGTAGATGTTGAGAAACACCGTCTCTTTGGGCCGGATGGGGCGGTCGTGGATGCTGTCCTCGGCCAGGACGTTGCGCGCCAGAAGGCCCACGGGCGGGTAGAGGCGCATGGTTTCCTGCAGCACCTGTTCGGCATAGGGCATCGCATCGAGATCCGCGGCGGTCGCGGCGCGCGCGCCCAGCGCGGCGCGGGCTTCTTGAGCGGCGCGCTCCTGTGCCTGGCTGTCATGGGCCAGCAGCATGAGCGCCCAGGACAGCGCCAGCGCCGTGGTCTCGTGCCCGGCGACGATGAAGAACTGTATGTTGTGGAGCAGATCGGTCTCGTCCATGCGCTGGCCGGTCTCGGGATCCTCGGCGCGCAGCATGAAATCGAGCAGATCCTCGCCCCCGCTCGGGCCGCTGGCGCGGCGCACCTCGATCGCACGGGCCACCATGCGATGCATGGTGCGCACCGCGCCCATTCCCAGAACGTGACCCGGTCGCGGCACCCAGGGCGGAACCTCCAGAAAATCGAGCAGCGAGGCGCGCCCGACGGTGAGGAAATAGCGCGTGATCGCTTCGCCATAGATCTCGGCGTCGAACTGGTCGCGTCCCGATAGCGCCACCTCGCAGATCACGTCGAAGGTGGCCGAGAGCATCTCGCGCACCATCTCGACGGGGCCGTCAGCCGCGCCGACGCGCGCGGCGGCGCGCTCGGCCGTGCCGGTCATCAGGGGCGCGAGGCTGTGAACGTTGCGGCGCGAGAAGACCGGCGCGATGGCGCGGCGCTGCCAGCGCCACTGCGCCCCTTCCGAGGTAAAGAGCGAGCGCCCGACCGCCGGGCGCAGCATCCGGATCATCACCTCGGATTTGGGATAGTTGTCGACATTGTCGAGGAAGATGTGGCGCATCGCCTCCGCGCTCTGGACCATGTGCCAGCGCGCCGGCCCGGTGCGCCCCGAGACGATGGGCTGCGTGAACGAGATGCCGGGCAGGATCTCGAGCACATTGCGGCGCACCGCGCGCAGGCTCGACAGAACGCCCAGCTCGCGATCGGGCGGTGTGACCGTGGGGGGTCTGAACCTCTCCAAGCTGCGCATTCCTTTGCGAATCCGGCTCTCACCGCGAAGCTGAGCCCGGATGAGGTGCTCAGGTCAAGCCGCGCGGCGTCACCATCTCGGGATGCGCGGGGTCACCCCCGCGCGCTCACCAGATGCAGCGCCGCCGCGCCCCCCGCGATCAGGGTCTCGCGCAGGGCGCGGGCGCGTTGCGCGCGGGGCTCGCTGAGCGGCAGCGGCATTGCGTCGTCATCGATCTCGCCCAGCGCGCGCCGGGCCAGGAAGCGCCCGAACACTGTCCCCGGCGCGATGCCGCGCCCGTTATAGCCGCTCATGCTCATCACTCCCGGCGCGGGGCGGTGAAAGCGCGGCATGGCGTCATCGGTCACCCTTGCGGACCACCCAGCGGATCACGCTCGTCGCGCGGGACGCGCGCCTTTGGCGCGACGCGCCGACGATCAGCAATCGGCGGATGTCGGTCTGCCCCATCTTGCTGACCGAGCCCAGCC
>PWLT01000174.1 GCA_003558415.1 Hyphomicrobiales bacterium | reverse complement strand
TGAGATCGCGCGAGGAGGGCAGGCGCACGAGTTCGGTCGTGTCGTCCTCGGGGTCGATGCGCACCACGAGCCCGCGCTCGCCCACGGCGAGCATCGTGCCGTCATGATCGCGGGTGACCGAGTTGAGCGGAAAGCCACGCCCCACCGGGCTGTCAAGCTCGACAATCTTGCCACTCGCCGCATCGAGGCGCCAGATCTGCTCACCGGCGCCGGTGATGAAGGCGGTCTCAGTGTCATGCCAGCTCACCCCGTGCAGCTCGGCGTCCGGGTCAGGCGCGTCGATCGCTGTCCAGGCGCCGTTCTCCTCGATCAGGATGGTGCCGCGATCACCGACGATCAACCCGCGCCCCTCGGGCGAGAAGACGACACCGAAGAGATCGGCGTCGTCCTCGCGGCTCTGCTGTTCCCAGTCGCCGCGATCCTCGCGACCCCAGATCGTGCCGCCACGTCCCACGATGATGTCGCGCCCCTCATGCGAGGCTGCGTCGTTGAGCGCGAGCGTTCCGAGGCTGGGGCGCAGTGCCCAGCGGTCCTCCGAGCGTTCGAGCACCGAGCCGTCCTCGATCTCGTTGACGGTGTGCGGATCATGCGTGGCCAGAAGCGGCGCGAAGAGCGCCATCAGGATCACCAGCGTCAGCACCGCAAGACCGATCATCGCCATGCGGTCCTGTGCCATGAGCCGCAGCGGCTGCGCGGCGGCGCGCAGGAAGGGTGGCAGTGTCATTGGAATGTCACCCTCGGATCGAGCGCCGTATAGAGAATGTCCACGAGCAGGTTGAGCGTGATGATGAAGGCCGCGAGCACGAGAAAGCTCGCCTGCGCCAGCGGAAAGTCCGAGGTGCCCACGGCGCGGAAGATCTCGCGCCCGAGCCCCGGCCAGGAGAATACCACCTCGACGGCGACCTGCCCGCCCGCGGCAAGCCCGATCGTCACCGCAAGCTGCGTGACCACTGGCAGCAGCGCGTTTCTCGCGGCGTGATTGTAGAGGATGCGCCGCTCCGGCAGACCCTTGGCGCGCGCCATCTCGATGAAGTCCTCGCCATAGACCTCGAGCATGGTGTTGCGCATGATCAGCAGCGGCGAGCCGAGATAGAACAGCGCCACCACCAGCGCCGGCAGGATCAGATGATGCAGGAAGTCGAGTGTGAAGATCTTGTCGAGGAAGCCGTCGGCGTCATAGGGCAGCGTGCGCATCCCCGAAGTGGGAAATGCCGACAGCCACACCCCGAGCACGAGGATCAAGATCATCCCCGTCCAGAATGGCGGTGCCGAGCGGAACATCAGCCCCAGCGCGATACCGCCCGTATCGGTGCCGGTGCCGCGCTTCCAGGACAGCCAGGCCCCCAGTGGCACGCCGATCACATAGGCCAGCGCGATCGCAGGGATCATCAGCACCATGGTGTTGGCAAGGCGCTCCCAGACCACCGATGCCACCGGCGCGCGATTGGCGAAGGAGAGACCGAAATCTCCCTGAATGACATTCCACAGATAGAGCAGGTACTGCCGCCATAGCGGGTCCTCAAGCCCGAACTGCGCGCGCACGGCGGCGCGCTGCTCGGCGTTGAGGCCTTCGGTGATCAGCGCCGCGGTCGGGTCCGGCAGGCCGAGGCGGAACAGGAAGAAGAGGATCGTGGCGATGATCCAGAGCGAAAAGATCGCCTGGAAAACGCGCCGGATCAGATAGTTGCGACGGCTCATCGCCGGCTCCCCAGGCGCGGCCCCCGCCGCCGCAGCGGCGGGGGGTTGTGCAAATGCGGATCAGCGGACGAGCATGCCGTCATCGTCCCAGGAATAGCCGGCCGCCTCAAGCTCGGCGCGCGCGGCATCCATGTCGAACTCGAAGCGCTCGACAAAGGGATTGTGCCAGAACTCGTTGACCGGCGCGATCACGCTTGTGCCCACTTCGCCGCGCCCTTCGAGCAGCACGTTGACCATGCGCTCGCGATCCATCGCCATCGTCAGCGCCCGGCGCATTGCACGGTCGTCAAAGGGCTCACGCCGCAGGTTGAAGGTGAAGTGGAAGTAGCCGAAATCGGGCACGCTGACGACGGTAAGGTCATCATTTGCCTCGGCGAGCGGGATCTGGCCGGGCTCCATGCGCCAGGCGGTCATGTCCACCTCGCCGGTGTCGAGCGCGGTAAACACCCCTTCGGCATCCGCGTAGATCAGGAATTCGACCGCATCTACACTGATCGTGTCGGCGTGGAAGTGATCGGCGTTGGTGGTCAGCGACATGAACTCGCCGCGATCGTAGCGGTCGAAGACGAACGGACCCGACCCGACCGTCGGGATCTCATCGGGGGAGAGTTCCTGCGGGTCGTCGATTTCGGCCCAGATATGTTCCGGCAGAATCGGGATCTGGCTGAGCGTGATCGTCGCGAAGCTCGCAGAGGGCTCGGAAAGGTTGAAGGTGATCTCGTTATCACCCGTCACCTCGACGCTGCTGATCGGATCGAGATAGGAGTCGAAGTAGCTGTAGGACGAGTCCATGTAGTAGTTGAAGGTGAAGGCCACGTCCTCGGCCCGCACGGGCTCACCATCATGAAAGCTCATGCCGTCGCGCAGAGTGACCACGATCGTCGTGTCGTCCGCGGCGGTCACGTCGGTCGCGGCCCAGTCCACCGGCTCGACCTCGGGCGACAGGCGTACGAGGCGATCATAATAGAGCCGCATCCACTTCCAGCCCCAGACCGAGGTGGAGTTGAGCGGGTTGATGTTGTCGGGCTCCTGCGGCCCACCGATACGCAGCGTCGCGCGGTCGCCGGCCGGCTGGGCCTCCATCGGGCCCCATTCGGAGTAGAGCCCCTCACCCGCCATCGCGTTCATGTTGGTGAAGGCCGTGTTGTTGTAGGCGACGACCTCGTCGCGATGGAACAGCACCACCACGGGGACGTCGGGCATGTAGAGTTCCTGCATCTCATGCACGATGTCGCGCCGCGCCTGGGTGTCGAATTCGCGCGACTGGGCGTCGAACAGCTCGTCATATTCGGGGTTGGCATAGCCGCCCGGATTGTTGGCGCCGGGCTCGGCCTGCCGGCTGTCGAGCGTGCCGAGGAAGAACTGCGGGTCGAGCCGGTCAACGCGTCCGGACCAGCCCAGGATCGTGGCGTCGAAATCCTGCTCGGAATAGAAGCGGTCGAGTAGGGTGGAGAACTCCATCGGTGTGACGGTTACATCCAACCCGAGTTCGCGCCACGCCTCCGCGATGATGAAGGCGCCCTCATAGCGGATCGGGTCATAGGATTCGGTGGTGGTGTAAATCTCCACCGGCGGCACGCGCTCCTGCGCCAGAGCCAGCGTCGGCACCGCGGATGCAAGCACCAGCGACAGCGCGGTTGTACGGAAATAGCTTCTATGAGTCATCTTCCTCTCCCTGTCAGTCCCGTTGTGAGTCACCCCATGTCGGGCGCGAGCGCGATCTATTGCTTTCATTCTTTGCCATGCAGGGCTCGCTGCATGGAGCGCGCATCGGGGTCAACGCTATTCCCAGGTCACACAGGGGTCAACCCCGCCCGCCCTGATGCGACCCCCTTTCCGCGCTGGCGGGAATGTTGCCGCGTGTGCGAGCGGCAGGTTGCAGGGGGCGCTGTCAACTGCCGAGTTCATTGATTCTGGCATCTGGTCGGTTGCGGCCGCGTATACGACGACAACCATGCGCGTGAAGTTGGTGCCGTGGCTGCGATGTCCGGGCATAGGCTTGCTCGTCGGAAAGCCCGGCCCCCGTCAATCGCAATCCGCTCAATCCGTCCAATCCGAGGGGCGCGCTTCATACGGGGGTCGCTTTTCCATGCATTTGCTCGGCTCGATGCTCGCAAGAGGTCACGACTGAGGCAGGAGCGGCATCCCCCGGCCAGGAAACGGGCGGTGCGAGCACGATTATGAGTCCAGCTTCAGGGGAAAGAACTCTCCAGTTTTCGGATTGTCTTGACCCGTGAGGCGCGCCCGATAGCGTGATTGTGGCGGCCACATAACGACTGGCGCGCCGGTGCCGTCCCCAGATGGCGCCTAATCACAAACGATTCCTTGCCAACAGGAGAGACACACATGACGGCGCTACGGAAAACGCTCACGAGCACGGCCATTGCAACCGCGCTGGCCGTGCCGGCGGCCCTGTTCACCGCACCGGCTGCGGTGGCCGAGGACCTCCAGTACATTCTGACCACAGCCGGAACGGGCGGAACCTTCTATCCGGTC
>PWLT01000433.1 GCA_003558415.1 Hyphomicrobiales bacterium | reverse complement strand
GGTGGCGACCGCGCTTTACCTGAATTTCGTGCAATCCTACGCGCAGCATGTGGCGCGGCTTGACGCCGATCTCTTCGATGAGGCCGATCGTACGCCGGACGCGGCGGCGCTGGAGCGCGCGCTCGATGCCTATGAACGCGAGATGGAAGAGCCCTTCCCGCAAGATCCGGGTTATCAGCTTGCCGAGGTGCTGCGCTCGATGGCGCGCGCCTGGGAGGGGACCTCGGCAAGGCTCTTGCGTCATGCCAAGGGGGCACCGCTCGATGCCGGGCTGGGGCTGGTGGTGCAGGCCATGGCGCTGGGCATCGGCGCGCAGGGCTGTGGCACCGGGGTGATCCAGTTCGCCGACTCGGTGACCGGGCGCGCGCAGGTGACGGGGCGCTTTCTGGCCCGCGCGCAGGGACGTCCGGCGGTGAACGAAGATGATGGCGCGCTCTATCTTACCCGCGATCCGCGCGGGCCGTCGCTGGAAGAGCGCGAGCCCGAGGTGTTTGCCGATCTTCTGCGCTATGGCGCCGCCTGCCGCACGCATCTGCGCGAGGAGATGCAGATCGAATTCACCCTGGAGGAGGGCCGGCTGTGGGTGCTCGATGCGGTGAAGATGCCGCGTTCGTCGCGCGCGGCGGTGCGCATCAGTGTGTCGCTGGCCGAGGACGGCATCATCAGCCGCGAGGAGGCGCTTCTGCGGGTGGAACCGCGCGCGCTGGCGGAGTTGCTGCATCCGCAGGTCGATCCGCGCAAGCCACGCGATACGGTCGCGCGCGGCATCGGGGCGAGCCCCGGCGCGGCGCAGGGGCAGATCGTTTTCACCTCCTCGGCGGCGCAGGCCAGCGCGGCGCGCGGCGAGCCCTGTATCCTCGTGCGCCGCGAGACGACGCCCGAGGACATTCGCGGGATGCACGCCGCCAGCGCGGTTCTGACCGAGCGCGGCGGCATGACCAGCCACGCCGCGGTGATCGGGCGCGGGCTGGGGTTGCCCTGTGTCGTGGGGGCGACGGGGCTGCGCATCGACGCGCGCGCGCGCACGCTGACGGCGGCGGACGGGCGCGTCTTTGCCGAGGGCGAGGTGATCACCGTGGACGGAACGCAGGGCGAGGTGCTTGCCGGCGCGACCGCGCTGCTCGAGCCCGCGCTCGATGATGCCTTCGGCGCATTGCAGGCATGGGCCGGCGCGGTGTGTGACATCGGCATCCGCGCCAATGCCGACACCCCCGCCGATGCCCGCATCGCGCGCGATTTCGAGGCGCAGGGCATCGGGTTGTGCCGCACCGAGCACATGTTCTTCGAGGAAGACCGCCTCACGGTGATGCGCGAGATGATCTTCGCCGACACCGCCGAAGACAGGCGCGCGGCGCTGGAGCGGCTTCTGCCCATGCAGCGCGCCGATTTCATTGACCTTTTCGAGATCATGCAGGGCCTTCCGGTCTGCATAAGGCTGTTCGACCCGCCGCTGCACGAATTCCTCCCGCATGGTCGTGAGGGGTTGCGCAACCTTGCCGATGCGCTCGACCGGCCGCTCTCGGAGATCACGCGGCGTGCCGAGGCGCTGGCCGAATACAACCCGATGCTGGGCATGCGCGGCGTGCGGCTGGGGATCACCGTGCCCGAGATCTACGACATGCAGGCGCGCGCCATCTTCGAGGCCACGGCCGAGGCGAGCCGCAATGGCGCCCCGGTGGTGCCCGAGATCATGATCCCGCTGGTCTCGGCCAAGCGCGAGGTGGAGATCGTCAAGGCGCGCGTCGATGCGGTGGCCGCAGCCGTGCGCATCGAGCGCGGCGTGGAGTTCGAATACCGGCTGGGCGTGATGGTCGAGACCCCGCGCGCGGCGCTGCGCGCGGGCGAGATCGCGCAGCACGCCGCCTTTCTGAGCTTCGGGACCAACGATCTGACGCAGATGACCTATGGCCTGTCGCGCGACGATGCCGGGCGGTTCATGAACACCTATGTGCAGCAGGGCGTTTTCGCCGAGGACCCGTTTCACAGCCTCGATGTCGATGGTGTCGGCGAACTCCTGCTGATCGCCGCCGAGCGGGGCCGCGCCGCGCGTCCCGAACTGACGCTGTCGATCTGCGGCGAACATGGCGGCAATGCCGAGTCGATCGCCTTTTGCCGCGACGCCGGTTTCGACTATGTCTCCTGCTCGTCATTTCGTGTTCCGGTGGCGCGGCTGGCTGCCGCGCATCTGGCACTGCGTGAGCGCGCGGCCCCGATCGACATCGATGAGGACGGCGTTCGCTGAGCCGTGGGGCGCAGCCTCGACCTTGCCACGCCGCGCCCGAAAGGCGGATGGCTGGACGAAATCGAGGGCTTCTGCTAGATAGCTCGCGTTTCGTGCCCGGTCATTGGGCCGCGGCCACGCGAATGGGGGACCTTATGAGCATCCGCAGCGTCACCGCGCTGGGCTTGGCAATGTGCCTGGGGCCGGCGCTCCAGCTCGCTGCCGAGCCGGGGCCGCAGGGCGTCGACGCGCGCCTGAGCGCGCTGCTGGGTGAGGAACACGCGGCGATGGGCGCCATCGACGACGCGCATGTCGAGCGTATTCTCACCCTTGCCGAAGCAGGGGAAGGGGTCGATGAGGCGCGCTTTGACACGGCCTGGCTGCGCGAATTGCCGCGACCCGAGGCCAGCGAGGAGCTTGGCTGCCTCGCGACTGCGCTCTATTTCGAGGCCCGCGGCGAGGGTGTGCAGGGCCAGTTCGCGGTGGCCGAGGTGGTACTCAACCGTGTCGACGCGCCGGACTACCCGGACAGCATCTGCGATGTCGTCTATCAGGGAACCGGGGAGCGCCACGCCTGCCAGTTCTCCTTCACCTGCGATGGCAATGCCGAGACGATCAATGAGAACGGTGCCTATGGCATCGCCAAGCGGATCGCCGCGCTGATGAAGGAGGACGCCCCGCGCGTGCTGACCGATGGCGCCACGCATTTTCACACCGATGCCGTGAATCCCGCCTGGTCGGACAAGTTCTCGCGCACCGCTAAGATCGGTGCGCATATCTTCTATCGTCAGCCGATTCAGTTGAGCCGCGCGGACTGAACCGCACTACACCGCAATATTCCTGCTTGCGGCCGGCGCGCAACGGATGCGCCGGGCGACAGAGCCGGGACAGGATGCCAATCGCGCAGCGCCAGGCTGCGCCCCTTGGAGCCGGACTCAGATGAGCACCGATATCCGCCTTGCCTTTGCGCATCCGGAGGAACGCGCCGCGGCCACGGCCGGTGCCGATCCGCGCGATCGCATCAGTTTGCGCGACCATGTGGTTGCCGCCGAGATCGGCGCATTCCAGTCCGAACGCGGGACCACGCAGCGTCTGCGTTTCGACGTGGTGGTCGAGGTGCAGCGCGCCACGACGCCGGTCGAGGATGATGTGGACCGCATCCTGTCCTATGACCGGATCACCGAGGCCATCGCCGACGAACTCGCCGCCGAGCGGGTGAATCTTCTCGAAACGCTTGCCGAGCGTGTGGCCGAGCGCATTCTCGCCGCGCCGCAGGCCGCGCGTGCTTTCGTGCGTATCGAAAAGCTCGACCGCGGCCCGGGCAGCCTTGGCGTCGAGATCGTGCGCTCGCGTGCGCAGGCGCCCACGCGCGCGGCAACCGCCGAGGGCTTCGAGACGGCGCTGCACCCGCTGGTGGTGTTTCTCTCCAACGCCGCGATCGACGCGCCCGACCTGTCCGCGCGGCTTGACGCGTTCGAGGCTTCGGGGCGCCCGGTGATCTTGTGTGTGGGTATGTCCGAGACCCCTCCGCCGGACTCCGCCGAACCCGCCGCGCAGCGGCGCATCGATCTGCTGGCGATCGAACAGAATGCCTGGGTGCTTGCCGGGCGCGATCCGCGTTGCGTGGTGGTGCAAAGCCGCACCGAGATTGATCACGCCATGAAACACGGCCAGATGATCGTCTGGGCGCCCTCCAAACTGGTGCTCGACGCGGTCGATGGCCCGCGCGGGAGCCCGCGCAACGCCGAGGCGCTGGCGCTGTGGCTGGCCGAGACCCTGGCGGCGGAGCGGTTGGTACTTGTGGGCAGCGCCACGCGTCCGCCGCCCGGCAGCCGGGTTCCGGTGGTGGTTGAGCCGCTCTGAAACTTGCCAAACCCGGGCCGCTTGCGTACTCGGCTGTCCATGCAAACCTATTTCCGTCCCCTCCCGCAGTTCGATCCGGTGCGTCCTGTGGATGCGGTACCGCTCGCGGGCG
>PWLT01000138.1 GCA_003558415.1 Hyphomicrobiales bacterium | reverse complement strand
CGCATCCGCTCCCTCGACCAGCGGACGCCCCGAATCCATGCACAGCCCCGACGGCGCATCGACCGCAACGCACAACGCGTCCCCGCCGTCCGCCTCGGCCAATGCCTGCGCGAGTTCCGCGCCGAGCGGGCGTTGCAACCCGGTGCCGAACACCGCGTCGATCACCAGCGCCGGGGCATCGGCCGCCATCACTGCGGCGAGGCCGTCGCCATCGAGCGCGGCGACTGGCCCGCGCTCGCGCCAAAGTTCATGGTTGAAGGCCGCATCCGGCGCCCCGTCGCCCGGCGCGGCCAGCGCATGCACCCGCACCTGCCAGCCGCGATCATGCAGCAGCCGTGCCAGAACGTAACCGTCGCCGCCATTGTTGCCTGGGCCGCAGAGCACCAGCGCGCGCGCCGGCGCCGCAGCCATGTCCGGTCGCGCGGCGAGGATACGGGTGAGCACCCCGCGCCCGGCGCGCTCCATCAGCACCCGCCCGCTCGCCGCGCCGGCCTCGATCGCGGCATGCTCGACGCCGCGCATTTGTGCAGATGTCAGTATTTCGCCCATATCCCGGTCACTATCCGTTCACATAATGCCTGCCCGCGCATCGCTTTGCACAATTATTGTGCATTCCCCCGCGATTCCGCCCCGGCACCATCCGCGCGGGGCGCGGTTCGATTGTCCCGCTGCCGCGAAAATGGTCTGACCTGAGCGCAAGCGAAGGAAGCCTTGGGAGTCGGTACATCATGAAGAAGATCGAGGCGATCATCAAACCCTTCAAGCTCGACGAGGTGAAGGAGGCGCTCCAGGACATCGGCGTGCAGGGCCTCTCGGTCATCGAGGTGAAGGGCTTCGGCCGCCAGAAGGGGCACACCGAACTGTATCGCGGCGCCGAATATGTCGTCGACTTCCTGCCCAAGGTGAAGATCGAGGTGGTGATGCCCGACGACCAGATCGACGCGGCGATCGAGGCGATCACCGCAGCCGCGCGCACCGACAAGATCGGCGACGGCAAGATCTTCGTCTCCCCCGTCGAACAGGCGGTGCGCATCCGCACCGGCGAATCGGGCGAGGACGCCCTCTAGAGCATCCCCCGGCCGGGCCAGCGGGCGCTGCCGGCGCAGACAAAACTCTCAGACAAGGACCAGACCAGATGAGCAACGCAGACGTCATCAAGCTGATCAAGGACGAGGATGTCGAATTCGTGGACATCCGCTTCACCGACCCGCGCGGCCGCCTGCAGCATGTCACCATGATCGTCGACGAAGTGGATGAGGACTTCCTCGAGGAAGGGTTCATGTTCGATGGCTCCTCGATCGCGGGCTTCAAGTCGATCGAAGCCTCCGACATGAAATTGATGCCCGACGCCGACAGCGCCTATATCGACCCATTCTATGCGGAAAAGACGCTCTGCCTGCATTGTTCGGTCGTCGAGCCCGACACCGGCGAGCCCTATACCCGCGACCCGCGCGGCACCGCCGAGAAGGCCGAGGCTTATCTGAAATCCTCCGGCATCGGCGATGCGGCCTATTTCGGCCCCGAGGCGGAATTCTTCGTCTTCGACGACGTGCGCTTTTCGGTCGCCATCAACAAGGTGGGCTATGAGGTCGACGCGGTGGACGGGTCATGGAACACCGACACCGAATACGAGATGGGCAACATGGGCCATCGCGGCGGCGTCAAGGGCGGCTACTTCCCGGTCAACCCGACCGATCACGGGCAGGACATGCGCTCCGAGATGCTCTCCACCATGAAGCAGATCGGAATGAAGGTGGACAAGCACCACCATGAGGTCGCCTCGAACCAGCACGAGCTGGGGCTGATTTTCGGCTCGCTCAAGAAGCAGGCCGACGAGCTGCAGAAATACAAGTATGTCGTGCATAACGTGGCCAATGCCTATGGCCGCTCGGCCACCTTCATGCCCAAGCCCATCAAGGGCGACAACGGCACCGGCATGCATGTCAACATGTCGATCTGGAAGGACGGCAAGCCGCTCTTTGCCGGCGACAAGTATGCCGATCTGAGCCAGGAGGCGCTGTGGTTCATCGGCGGCATTCTCAAGCACGCCAAGTCGCTCAACGCCTTCACCAACCCGGCCACCAACAGCTACAAGCGGCTGATCCCGGGCTTCGAGGCGCCGGTGCTTCTGGCCTATTCGGCGCGCAACCGCTCGGCCTCGATCCGCATTCCGTGGGCGGAAAGCCCCAAGGCCAAGCGCGTCGAGGCGCGCTTCCCCGATCCCGCCGCCAACCCCTATCTTGCCTTCTCGGCGCTGCTGATGGCCGGGCTCGACGGGATCAAGAACAAGATCGACCCCGGCGATGCCGCCGACAAGGATCTCTACGACCTGCCGCCCGAGGAACTGGCCGGCATCCCCACCGTGTGCGGCTCGCTGCGCGAGGCGATAGGCGCGCTGGAGGATGATCACGACTACCTGCTCGCGGGCGATGTGTTCACCAAGGACCAGATCGAGGGCTATATCGGGCTCAAGTGGGAAGAGGTCTACAATTTCGAGCACACCCCCCATCCGATCGAGTTTCAGATGTATTACAGCTGCTGATACGGGCGGCTTGAGCCGGACAGGATGCGAGGGGACGCCACATGGCGTCCCCTTTTTTGCTTGCACATCGGCCTTGTGCCGGATCAATGTCGTCCCCGGACGGTTCGCCATGAGGGCGGGCCAGGGATGACGCGAACGCGGGAGCCAGGATATGTACAAGAAGATCATTGTTGCTGTGGATATCGGACATGGCGATCTGGGCAGGGCGCTGCTCGGCAAGGCGGTGCAGCTGCTCGACAAGGGCGGGGAGGTCAGGCTGCTTCACGTGCTCGAGGAGATTCCCGCCTATGTCGCCGCCGAGATGCCGAGCGACCTCAAGGGACGGCGCGAGGCCGAAGCCCGGATGGAGCTGAAATCCCTCGCCCAGAGCGTCGACGCCAAGGCCGAGTTCGAGGTGCGCACCGGTGCCGCATCGGGGCAGATTCTCCAGTGCGCCGAAGACAACGAGGCCGACCTGATCATGATCGCTTCGCACCGGCCGGGGCTGAGCGACTATTTCATCGGGTCGACGGCGGCGCGGGTGGTGCGCCATGCGCAAACCTCGGTGCTGATCTCGCGCTGACCGGCGCGCACTCCGGAGGCCGGCGGGCTTTGCCCCTCCCGGGGCGGCTGGCCGGCCCACGCTGTGCTGGCTCCTGAATCTTCGGGGAATGAAACTGGTCGGGGCGGCCAGATTTGAACTGACGACCTTCGGTACCCAAAACCGACGCGCTACCAGGCTGCGCTACGCCCCGTTCGCCCCTGATACCGTTCTGCTGCGGGCATGGAAAGCCCCCAAGATGCGCGCAAGGCGGCGTTCGTCAGCCCTCCGGGCAGGGCCAGGCGGCGTGTTCTTGCTCCAGGCGGGGATGGCGCAGCTCACTCCCCGGTGCGATGCCCAGCGAGCGGGCGAGTCCGCCATTGATCTCCAGTACCATCTGCACGCCTCCGCCGCCATCGATGGGGGTCTCGTCATGCGGGATAGCCTCGTGATGGACGTGGCGGACGACGCCCTGCGGATCGATGAAGATCATGTCCAGCGGGATGAGCGTGTTGCGCATCCAGAACACCGCGCGCGTGGGCTGATCGTAGACGAAGAGCATCCCCGCGCTGCGTGGCAGATGTTCACGATGCATCAGCCCCTGGGCGCGGGTCTCGTCGGTATCGGCGATCTCGACGCTGAAGCGCGCGCTTCCCCAATCGCCGCGAAGATCCACCGCGCCGTCGCGGCAGGCCGCCTGCGCCGCCGAAGCGAACAACACGAACAAGAAGGCGGCAAGGACCGGCAGAACCGCTCCCCGCTCAACTCGAGGCTCCTTTCGGCTCACACGCGTCACCCTCCCGCAACACTGCTTCCCAGGGGGCGACATGGACCGCCATGCGCCCGCGCCGCCCCTCGATGATCCGAAGGCACAGCGCCTCTCCGGGCTGCAGATCGGCGAAGCCGGAGCGGCGCAGCACCTCGATATGGATGAACACGTCATCCTCGCTGCCGAAGGTGTTGGCGAATCCGAACCCCTTGGACCGATCGAACCATTTAACCCGTGCCGGCTCCAGGTCAAGCGCGGCGATCGCTTCGGGGTCGAGTTCCTCGAATTCCTCGAAGGCCAGGGCATCGAAGGGCTGCGGGGGGTACACCGCGTGGACCTCGCTGGCCTGCAACCCGCGCGGGGTCTGCTGAACACTGACCTCGATTT
>PWLT01000026.1 GCA_003558415.1 Hyphomicrobiales bacterium | reverse complement strand
TCGACGACGATCAGGCGATGGTGCGCATCGACATGTCGGAGTTCATGGAAAAGCACTCCGTCGCGCGGCTGATCGGTGCGCCGCCGGGATATGTCGGCTATGAGGAAGGCGGCGTGCTCACCGAAGCGGTGCGGCGCCGGCCCTATCAGGTGCTGCTGTTCGACGAGGTCGAAAAGGCCCATCCGGACGTGTTCAACGTGCTGCTTCAGGTGCTCGATGACGGGGTGCTCACCGACGGGCACGGCCGGCATGTGGATTTCAAGCAGACGCTGATCGTGCTGACCTCCAACCTTGGCAGTCAGGCGCTGAGCCAATTGCCCGAAGGTGCGGACAGCAGCCAGGCACGGGCCGAGGTGATGGAGGCGGTGCGCGCCCATTTCCGCCCCGAGTTCCTCAACCGGCTCGACGAGACGATCGTGTTCGACCGCCTGACGCGCAAGGACATGGACTCCATCGTCGATATCCAGATCGGGCTGCTGCTCAAGCGGCTGGCGACGCGCAAGATCGCGCTGGAGCTCGATGACAGCGCGCGCAAGTGGCTGGCCGACGAGGGGTATGACCCGGTCTTCGGGGCGCGCCCGCTCAAGCGGGTGATCCAGCGAAGCCTGCAGAACCCGCTCGCCGAGATGCTGCTTTCGGGCGACGTGAAGGATGGTGAGGCGGTGCCGGTCACCGCGGGGCCCGACGGGCTGCTCATCGGCGGGCGCGTGGCAAGCTCGCGCAGGGAGCCCCCGCAGGAGGCGGTTCTGCACTGACGCAGTGAAAGTGAAAGGCGCCGCATCGAGGGGACGTTCTCCCCCGAGTGCGGCGCCTTATCAACAGCAGGGCGGCCGCGCAGAGGGCGCGGCCGTTCTCGCATTGGTGCGAGCGCCCTGCCATTGGGTGCGCAGTTATCCGAACTCAACTCGTTCAAACCGCACCGGAGCGGAAACACCGGCGGGCCGCAACCCATCAGTTCAGCGCGGGCGTCAGTGCGGCATCAACACGGCGTCGATTACATGGATCAACCCGTTCGAAGCCTCGATATCCGTGGCGACGACATTGGCGCTTCGGTTGATGCGTACGCCACCACCGGTGCCGTCGACGCGGATCATGTCGCCATTGACCATGGCGATGCGCCCGCGCACGCCGACCACCCGATCCGACGGCATGAGACCGGGGACGACGTGATAGGTGAGGATGTTGACGAGCGTGTCGCGGTTCTCGGGCTCGAGCAGCGAGGCCACGGTGCCTTCAGGCAGAGCCGCGAAGGCCGCATTGGTCGGGGCGAAGACGGTGAAGGGGCCCGGGCCCTTGAGCGTCTCGACCAGCCCTGCGGCCTGAACCGCAGCGACGAGGGTCGAGAAATCGGAATTGCCCGCGGCGACATCGACGATGTCCTCGTGGTTCGACGCAAAGAGCGGCAGCGGCGCGAGAGCGGTTGCCAGTCCAAGGGCCGCGGCGGCTTTCAAAGCGTGTCTGCGGTGCATGACTTGTCCTCCAGGACGGTTGCAATCTGTCGGCGCGGCGGATTACCCGCCGCGCCGCTGGCGAGGGCCGATTACTCGGGCAGGATCACCGCGTCGATCACATGGATGACCCCGTTGGAGGCCTCGATATCGGCGGTCACGACATTGGCGCCGTCAACCATGACATTCCCCATGTCGATGCTGATGGTGACCGACTGGCCATTCACGGTCTCGGCCATCATCCCGTCCTCAAGGTCGCCCGACATCACCGCGCCGGGGACCACATGGTAGGTGAGGATCGCGGCCAGGGCGTCGGTATCTTCCAGCAGGGCCTCAAGGGTGCCTTCGGGCAGCGCCGCGAAGGCCTCATCGGTCGGGGCGAAGACGGTGAAGGGGCCATCGCCCTTGAGCGTGTCGACAAGCCCGGCGGCCTCGATCGCGGCCACGAGGGTCTCGAAGCTTCCCGCCTCGATGGCGGTATCCACGATATCCGGCGTACCATGTCCGGCACCGAAGGCCGGTGCGCTCAGGAATGTCGCGGCGGTCAGCGAAAGCATTGTCTTGCGTAGCATAATGTCGTCTCCCGTAGGTTGTTGCATGCCACCTTGTGTGACATCGAGACGGATACGCGGGGGCGGCGTTTTCGGATGAGCGGGGGAATCCGCCGAGCGGCAAAATAGCGGCGTTGACATTGGTGCGCGGCGCGCTAAGCGGCGGCGCCTCGCGATTTCCAGTCAAACCAATGTGAACGCGAGGGGGTGCTTGCCGCGTGATCTGGCGGGCAATTCGCCGCCGCGCCGTTGCTGGAAAGCCGGGTCCGATGTCCTAACTTATCGCGATAAGGTTTAACCCGCGAGGCGCGAATGACACGGTATCGGAACACGCAGCTGACTTGGCGCGACGTCACGCCCTATCCGCTCTTCCTCAATCGCCGCGCGCTCATGGCGGGCGCAGGTGCAGCGCTCGCGCTCTCGGGCACGCGCGCCTACGCTGAGGCAGAGGAGACGCTCGACGTCGTGCCGGGGCCCTACTCGACGGATGAGCCGCCCAACAGCTGGGACGACATCACCACCTACAACAACTTCTTCGAGTTCGGCACCGACAAGGGCGATCCGGCGCGCTACGCCGAGGCGCTGACGACGCAGCCCTGGAGCATCGAGATCGACGGGCTGGTCGAGCGCCCGGGTCGCTACGCGCTCAACGATCTGCTTGATGGAATCGCGCTTGAGGAGCGCATCTACCGGCTGCGCTGTGTCGAGGCCTGGTCGATGGTCGTGCCCTGGGCGGGGTTCGAACTTGCCACCCTGCTCGACCGGGTCGGCGTGCAAGAGGGCGCGCGCTACGTGGCCTTCGAGACCGTGCTGCGGCCCGACGAGATGCGCGGCCAGCGCCGCCCGATCCTGGACTGGCCCTACCGCGAGGGGTTGCGGCTCGACGAGGCCATGCACCCGCTCACGATACTCGCCACAGGTGTCTACCGCCGTCCGCTCGCCAATCAGAACGGCGCGCCGATCCGGCTTGTCGTGCCGTGGAAATACGGGTTCAAGTCGATCAAGTCGATCGTGCGCATCACGCTGACCGACGAAGAGCCGCTCAACACATGGCAGGAAATGGCCCCGAACGAATACGGCTTCTACGCCAATGTGAACCCCGAGGTCGATCACCCGCGCTGGAGCCAGGCGAATGAGCGGCGCATCGGCGGGGGGCTCTTCGCCCGGCGACAGCCCACGCTGATGTTCAACGGCTACGGCGATGAGGTCGCCCATCTCTACGAGGGGATGGATCTGCGGCGCCAGTTCTGATGACAACCGTCCGGCGGCTGAACGGGCTTCTGCGCCGGGTTCCCGTCTGGCTCGTCTATCTGTTGGGAATGGTCCCGGCGGTCTGGGCCTTCTGGCTCGGCCTCACCGGCGGGCTGGGACCCGACCCGGTGAAGGCGCTGGAGCACAGGCTGGGCGAGCTGGGGCTGCAATACATGGTGGCCGTTCTCGCGGTGACACCGCTGCTCAGGTTGAGCGGTATCAATCTGATGCGGTTTCGTCGGGCGCTTGGCCTGCTGGCCTTCTTCAACATCGCGGCGCACATGCTCGTCTGGCTTGCGCTCGATATCCAGTTCCATTGGAGCGAGATCGCCCAAGACATCCTCGAACGGCCCTTCATCACCATCGGGATGGCGGGCTTCGTGATGCTCGTGCCGCTGGCTCTGACCTCCAACGATGGCGCGCTTCGGCGGATGGGCGGGCGGGCATGGCGCCGGCTCCATATGCTGACCTATCCCGCCGCGATCGCGGGCGGCGTGCATTACCTGATGCTGGTGAAGGCCTGGCCGGTGGAGCCGGTGCTCTATCTTGCCGCCATCATGGGGCTCCTGGCGTTGCGCCTGCGTTTGAGGCGCGGCCGGGTTTCGGGGGGCGAGGGCCGGGCAGAGCCGCTGCCCCGGGCGCGCATGTGAACCGCGCAGGCGATTCCCCCGCATCGCCGCCCTGAGAGGCGTTGCCTGAGGGTGCTGCGGGGCAGGGCGGTCACGATCATAGCGGCGAATGGGATGCCAACCCCAAGATTTTGTGGGTAAAATTTACCGTCTCGAAAAAATCGCTAGCATCCCGCAAAAAGCCCTTGCAGCCCCGTCGCCGGATCCGTAAATACCCCTTCACCGGCGCGGCTGTGGTTGCACTGGTGCGCTGAACGGGCCTTTTGGTTTGTTTGGCAACGATAATTCGGAGGTTGAGGCGAGCGATTGCGCCATGTTAGTGGTGCGATGGTTTGTTTTTGTCTCCTGC
>PWLT01000265.1 GCA_003558415.1 Hyphomicrobiales bacterium | reverse complement strand
CCGTCACCTCCACCTCCCGCAGCATCCCGCCGGTGACCAGCCCCTCCCGCACCCAGCCCAGCGCCCGCCACCAGTCGTCGTAGGCGCGCCGCGCAGCCTCGATCTGCCGCGGATGCGGCGAGAAGGTGACGGGGCACGCCAGCACCTCGACCGTGCGCCACTTGCCGCGGGTCAGCACGCGTTCGGTGCCAAAGACCACGGTGGTAGCCCGCTCACCATGCTGGTTTCGCTTGACCTCGACCGGCACGCAGCGCGGGACGGCACCGGGCATCCAGTCGGGTGTGAGGCCGGCACGGGCGAGTTCGGCGACGCGAATCGCCATCCGCTTGCCGCCCAGCGCGTTGGGCAGCCCGGCAAGCGTCGCAGCAATGACCTCAGCATCGGCGTGGGTGTAGCTGCCGAGCTTGTACTGGCCGCCGTCGATCCGACAGCCCAGCGCCGCGCGTTGCAGGAGCACGTATTCGAGGCCAAAGCCAAAACCGTGGCCGCGCTCGGGATCCGGGCGTTCGGGCAGGTCGAGCTGTGCCTTTTCGACCCGAAACGCCCATTCCAGCGCCGCCTGCACGCCCAGCGTGCGCCTGGCCCGTCCGCCGCGCCCCGCGCTGGGCGCGGTTCCTGCCTGGCGGGATGGTCGGTGCTGATAACTCATCGCACCCCCCGCGCACGCAACCGCTCCGGCGTGACCAGCCCCCGCGCGAGCATGGCATCGCGCATGGTGTTGCTGATCGTGCTGGGCGGCAGGAACCGGTCGGAGTTCACCAGCCCGGCGTAGTAGGCCGCGAGCTCGTCGATGCCGGGCCGCGGACCGTCCTCGCGCTTGCGCCGGCAGGTGTTACCGCCGCTGCCCCTCGCCGTCCGGTTCACGGCACCCGGTGCACCCGTCTGCTTCAGGCGCTGGGCTGCCCGCTGCATGGCGCGGTCGAGCGCCTTCGGCCCGTCGGGCGGTTCGGGATGATCCCGCCGCGAGGCCTGCGCCACGGCGAGGATCGCGTCCTCGTCGAGGCCGAGATCGTCGCGCCAGCGACGGACATGGGCGCGGGGTGGCCAGCCCTGCCACCAGCCGGGCAGATCGGCGTCCGGGTCATGGCCCAGCGTCCGGAGAAGTTCTTCGAAGAAATCTTCGGAAATCTCCGCGCGCGCCTGCGCGCGCTCCTCCTCCTCCTTTACTGTTTCCTTTAGTGGTTCTCTTACAAGGTTAGTGTCGCAATTTGAGACACGGGAACCGCCCGATTTGAGACACGGGATCGCGTCATTCTGAGACACGGCCCCCTGTCCGGAAACGAGACACGGGATCGCCAGAAGATCGCCCTCCAGCTCGTTCTCAGCGCACGCAAAATCGCCGCTTGGTCCGTGTCTCAGATCCGGACACGGGCGATGGTCCGGCTGATCATCGAAGGGCGGGCTGGCCGCACCCTCGCCACCGGGTCCATGGGGGACGAAACCGGTCTCGAAGGCGAGCAGGTAGCGGGTAGGGCGCTGCTGGCCAGTGCGGGCGTCGATCATGCGCAGGCGCCGGATCAGGCCCGCGGCCTCGAGCGCGTCGAGATGGCGGTTGAGCGTGGCGCGGCTGATCTCGCAATCCTCGGCGAGCCGGGCCTGCGAGGGAAAGCAGCCGTAGTCGGGGTTGAACCGGTCGCAGAGGTGCCAGAGCACGATCTTGGCGGCGGGTTTCAGCCCGCGCTGCTGGATCGCCCAGTTGGTCGCGGCATGGCTCATGGCACGGCCCTCCGCAGGGGAGCTGCGACGCGTGTGGTGAAGCCGTGGTCCGCGAGCGCGCCCAGCGTGTCGTCGAGCGAGCGGACGAGCGCCCAGCCGAAACCCTGCGCTGTCACTGCGTCGCGGAAGGCCTCCTGCGCGGGGCGCAGGCGACCTTTAGGCGACTTCAGCTCGAGGAAGAGCACCCGCCCCTCGGCGAGCACCATCAGATCGGCAAAGCCGGGATGGACGCCCATACCGACGAGGATTGCCTGGCGCTTCGCGCCGCGCGGACCGGGCTCGGTCACCTCGTTGGCGCAATGATGGACGATGGCCGCGCGGGGCAGGGCGACGCGCAGCGCCGCCACCACGGCGCGCTGCAGATCGGCCTCGGGAGTACCGCGCCGCCTCATCGCCGCCCCTCCCGGTCGTCGTGGCGGTCGAGGCACTGGTGATCACCGTGGCGCAGCGGCCGGCGGGCATCGATCACCAGGCGCAGGATGCGCGCGTCCCCGCGCTCCTGCGCGGTCGTGCCGTGGGTGATCAGCAGATCGCAGGCGAGCCGCACGAGGCTGTCGCGATGATCAGCCGCGGCAGTGACGATGGCGCGGGCCTCGGCGAGCCGCTCGGCCAGCCAGGGCAGGTCGGACGCCGGGAGATCGGCGGGACGGGGCAGGCGACTGGTCATCGCCATCCTCCGCTGCGCCGGCGGCGGGGGGCCGCGCGTTCCTGTTCCTCGAGCCAGTCCTGGACGGCGGCACGGCGGTAGAAGACTTTCCGGCCGGCGCGCACGCAGGGCGGGCCGAAGCGCTGGGTCTCCCAGCGGCGGAGCGTGTCGACCGAGAGGCCGAGCTCGAGTGCGAGATCGGCGCGGCTGATCCAGTCAAGCATCAGGCTGCGCGGCTGCGGCTCGGGATCGGGTGAGGATCCAGGATGGGTCATGAAGGGTCTCCGTCTGGGGCCCTGTGAAGGGCAGCTGGGGAGACCAGAAGGCGCATGCCGGGCGGGGTGGCGGGGAGGCGCGGGGTGGCGCGCTAACCGCCATCCCCGCGCCACCCCTTGTTTCATTGGCGATGATGGGGATCGGAGCGGCCACCGCGCCCCGACACGGCCAGGGCGCGCCCGGGCGCCGCCGGCCCCGTCACCGGCATTCGGCCGCGAACAGCGCCAACTACGGGTGAGTCGTGGGCATCCGGCCGCAAAGCGGGGGTGGCAACCGGCAGAAGGGCGCGCCACCCCTTATTTTCCGCGTGATTCCCGATCGGGGCGGGGCGGATAGCCGCCAAAACGGTCTCGCGGCGGTATCCTGGAAGCCGGTGCCACCTCGCGCGTCACCGCGCCCAGCGCCGGCGGCCTTCCGGTCAGCGGAGATTCCCCAATGAAACCGGGGGAGGCGCGGGGATGGCGGTTTGCGCGCCACCCCGCGCCTCCCCGCCACCCGGGGCGCGATGATTGACTTGATAGAGGAGCGAAACCACGCCTCATGTCGGGGGCAAGGACAGGATGCGACCATGCCTCAACGGGTGAAACTGACCGAGAAGGTGCTGCGCGACGCCATCCCCGCGCCGGGGCGCGACTACCAGATCTTCGACAGCGAGCTGCGCGGCTTTGCCGTCTGCATCTACCGCGGCGGCGGGCGGGCCTTCACGCTGGACTACCGCCATGCCGGGCGCCAGCGACGGATGACCTTCGGCCGCTGGCCGGACTGGTCGGTGACCGCCGCGCGCGAGCGGGCGAAGGAACTGCGCCGGGAGATCGACGCGGGCGGCGACCCGCTGGCGGCGCGCGACGCGCTGCGCGAGGTGCCGCGCGTGCGCGATATGATCGCCCGCTATTGCGAGGAGCACCTGCCGCATCTCTCGGCGCTCAATGCCTCCGACCAGCGCTCGGTACTGGCCAAGATCATCGGGCCCGAATGGGGCACGCGGCTCGTCACCGACATCACGCCGCGGGACGTCGCGAAGCTCCTCGACAAGGTGGCCGAAGGCAGGGCGCGGCCGCACAAGGAGAGGCCCCGCAACCGCGCGCGGAAGCTGCAGGGCCCGAAGCCCACGCCGGTGCGCGCCAACCGCGTGGGCGAGCTCCTGCGCAAGATGTTCAACCTCGCCATGACCTGGGGCTGGTGCTCGGAGAACCCGGCGCAAGGGTTCCGGCGGCGGACGGAGACCGCGCGCGAGCGGTTCCTCTCGAAGGCGGAGATCGACCGGCTGGCGGTGGCGCTCGATGCCGCCGAGGACCGCCGCGCGGCTGACATCATCCGGATGTGCATGCTGACCGGGGCGCGGCTGGGCGAGGTCCGCCAGGCGCGGTTCGAGCATTTCAACCTCGAGCTTCTGAGCTGGTCGAAGCCCGCCGGCACCACCAAGCAGCGCCGGGTGCACCGGGTGCCGATCTCGGAAGAGACCGCGGCGATCGTCCGTCAGCGGAGGCTTCTCGCGCCGGCGGGCACACCCTGGCTCTTTCCCGGCGACGTGCCGGGCCAGCCGGTGAAGGAGATCCGCCGCTTCTGGGTTCGGATCCAGCGGCAGACGGAGAT
>PWLT01000331.1 GCA_003558415.1 Hyphomicrobiales bacterium | reverse complement strand
GCCCGTCGAGGTAGGCGGCGTGCAGGTAGGCCTGCAGCACCTCCTCGTCCAAGAGGTCGTCGTCGAGCACGCGCAGCAGGAGGGTGGCCGCCGGACCGTAGCGGCGCTGCGCCTGCTCGTCCTGCGCGTGCGCCATCGCCAGCTCGCGCCAGGCGCGATGCACCTCGTCGCGTTCACGTTGGAACGCCGCCTCGACGAGCGGGCTGCACTCGAAGCGAGCGTCGCCCATGAGCGGCCCGGCCATGCGCTCGAGCGCCCGTACGCGCTCCCCAGCTGCGTGCGCTTCCCAGAACCGCGCGACGTCGGTGTCGACCTGCCAGCGCACGTGATCGCGGGTCGTCTCGATGTCGCGCGCGTACGGCCGGCTGCGGACACGGTGGAGGCGCCAGCGGAGGTTGGCGCGCGCGCTGCGTTCGTCGGAGTCGGGCCAGAACCGCCCGGCGACGACACCGCGACTGAGCCAACCAGCCTGCAACGCGAGGAAGCAGAGCACGGCGTCATCGAGCGTGTTGCCGAGTTCGGACCACGTCTCGCCGTCGTGCACCGCAGGACTCCCGAGCAGCCGGACCCGCGCGGCCATGCGCGAGGCTACCGAACGGCACTCGGCAGCGTTGTACTGGAGGTCGCAGTCGGTGTCACCGTCGTCGTCGCCGTCCAGCCACCGTCCGCGCCGTGCGTGTCGTCTCGCGAGCGTGGACGGACGTCCGGCCGCTGCCAGCAGTACTTCGCACCCCACCGAACCTCAAACGTTTCCCAAACGCACGTCCGACTACCGTTCAGACCTGTGGTTTCGCAAGCATGCGTCAGCAGCGCCATAGACCGAAGCTGCACACACTAGTGCGCTCCCGCGACACAAGTAACCACGATGCGAGACACGACCGAGGAGGTACCATTCATGAGGCACTGGATGCGAAGCGTAGCAGCCGTTGCGCTGCTGATCACCGCGGCGGCGTGCGGCGGCGCCGGTGGCCCGGGCGGACCGGGGACCGGCGATCCCGGCAACGGCGATCCCGGCAACGGCGGCCCGAGCGCCGTCACCAGCGTGACGGTGACCCCGGGGACGGGCACGCTCGCCGTCGGCGACACCCTTCTCCTCAGCGCCACGGTCGAACCCGCCGGCGCCAGCCAGGCCGTCGACTGGAGCACGAGCAGCACGGCGGTCGCGACCGTCGACGCGAACGGCGTCGTCACCGGCGTCGGCCCCGCTACCGTGACGATCACGGCTACCAGCGTCGCCGACGCGAGCGTCTCTGGGAGTGCCACGCTCGAGGTCGAGTGCGTTACCTACGACGCGCTGAACCTGCCGACGTTCATTGTTGAAGACACGACGGTGCCGCGGGGCTGTCACGAGCTCGTCGGAACGAAGCGCGTGACCGACGGGGCAACGCTCACGTTCGAGAGCCCCGCGGTGGTTCGCGCTGCCAGCGACAGCACCGGCATCCGCGTGCAGGTCGGAGCGCTCGAGACCCTCGGCACCGACTCGACCCCCATCCGCTTCACCGCGCCCACGGCGAGCCCCGGGAGCTGGCACGGGTTCGTGGTCTCGGAGGACGGCGACGCCACGTTCAGCCACACCACGATCGAGTACGCAGGCACCTACTCGAACGCGTTCCACCTCTTCTCGGTCAACAGCGGCATCCGCGTCCAGCGCCGAGGCACGCTCACGCTCGACACCGTCACGATCCGCGCGACGCAGGCGGAGGCGGCGCGACGCGGCGCGGGGCTGTTCATCGAGCGCGAGGCGAGCGTCACCATGCTCGGCGAGAACCGCTTCGTCGAGAACCAGGGACCCGGTGTCGCCGTGACGGCGTCGCAACTCCACATGCTCTCGCCCGACGGGGACTATGGCGGTGCCGCGGCAGATAACGGCGACAACGTCGTGCTGGTCAACGACGACGACACCTCGGCCCCGCCCGTCGTGGCCGGGACGCGCACCTGGCCGGCGCTCAACGTGCCCTACCGTGTCGCTCGGTCCGCGGTCATCGACGGGAGTGGCACCGTCGTGACCATCGAACCGGGTGCCCGCTTCGAGTTCGCCGAGGACGCCGGCATCCGCGTCCGAAGCGATGCCACGCTCCGGGCAATCGGCGGGCCAAGCGCTGACGAACGCATCGTGTTCACCGGCGTCGACGCCAGCGCTGGCGCGTGGCCCGGCCTCCACATCAACACCGACAACCCGACCAACGAGCTGCGCTTCACCGAGATCGCGTTCGCCGGCCAGAACAGCCTGAGCTTCAACCCGGTCGGCGGCGGCGGTATCGCGACCTCGGTCCGCGTCGGCGACGGGGTCGGGTCAGGCGCCGGCGGCGGCCAGGCGGCGACCCTGACCTTCGTCGACAACGTGGTACGCCAGAGCGCGGGCTCCGGCATCCGGCTGGAGCACCCAGACACCGTCATCACGCCCGACGTCGATGACCTCGCGGCCGAGAACACCTTCGACTCGGCGACCATCGCTGACGACGACATCGACGACGTGCGCTAACCCGAACGGCCCAGCGAAGCGTGGCCGGCGTCCGCACCCCTGCGGCGCCGGTCACGCTCGTGCGCTGGGTGTGGGTGCCTGCACGAGCAGGCCACGCCTCGGCACCTCCATTCGTCGGGTACGAACGTGTCGCGGCGGCCTACGCGGTTTACGCTGCGTTGGACGCGCCGAGGCCGCTGCCGGCGCTGAAGGGACGCGATGCCACCGATACCCGGTGTGGTCGTCACACCGACCGTCGTGCTCAACGCATTGCTCGGGTCCCTGCCCGAGGATGGCATTCCCGTCCTCGGGCCGGATCGCGTTGCGGCCGTGCTGCCGATGTACGAGGAGGTCGCCGGCGCCAGCGCGGCGCTCGCGTCGGTGCTCGAGCAGGAGCAGCCGGTCGACGAGGTCGTGGTCAGCGTCAACGGCGGTCGCGATGCGACACCGCAGGTGGTCGCGGCCACGTTGCGAGCGTACGGGTACCGTGCCGGGCAAGCCTTGACCCCACCAGTGCCGGGAGGCTCGGCGCAGCGCTGGGTGGGGCGTGCTGGGCGACCGGCGGTGACCGTCCTGGGCTACCCACAACCGACCGGCAAGGCTGCCAGCATCAATGAGGCCGTGCTGCGAGGCTACGTTCGTGCCGAGCGGGTCCTGGTGATGGACGGCGACACGATCCTGGCGCCGGACTTCGTGGCGCGACTGCGGGAGCACTTCTACCGCCTGCGCTTCGAGCGCGACGGCGACGGCAGGCGCTACGTCATCGAGGACGTCGCGCTGCAGTCGGGAGCGGTCACGTCCCGCCAGCCGCGGTCGGGTGGCTTCGCGGCGGGGCTCATCTCCCGCGCGCGCACCGCGGAGTACGCCTTCGCGGTGGTGTTGCGGCGGGGACAGACGCGACGCGTCGGTGGCGGATCCGTGTTCGGGGCGTCACGCCTCTACACCGTCGTCGGCTGCGGCTTCACCGCGAGGCGCGACACGTTCCCGATGGCAGCCGATACCCTGACGGAGGACCACGATCACACGCTCGACGTGCAGAACCGGCGCGCGACCGACCGCACCATCGACGTCGAAACGCTCGATCGACGCGGGTTCCGCCTGCTGTTGGACGGCAACGCCGTGCTACCCAGCGCCGCGCTCGACCGCCACGACGCGATCGTGCTGCGGCGCGGTGGCGAGGGTCGCTTCGTGTCGGGCGCGCGCATGGAGACCGAAGATCCGCCGCACCTAGGTGGCTACGTGCGGCAGGTGGAGCGCTGGTTCAGCGGCGGCCTCGAGAACACCCTCAAGCGCACGTTCGTGCCAGGTGCCTGGCGCTCGCTGCGGCCCAACGTCCGCTTCGCGTTCGCCGCCATGCAGCTCGAGGCGGTCCTGTGGCTGTCGTTCTTGCTGGTGCTGCTGCCGATCGCGTTGGGGCTCCATGCTGCGCTCCCCGGTTTCGGTCTGGGCATGCCGGTGATCGGCTTCGGGGCATGGTTGGCGTTCGATCTCGTGTTCACGACGCTCTTCTGCGGGCTGGGGTTCGTCCAGTTCGAACGGGCGCGCGGGGTGCGCGGCGTGCGGCTGGCGCGTCGCGTTGGTGCGAGCTTGTGGTACTCCGTGCTGGCGTTCCTGGCACTGAAGTACCTGAACCCGCTCCTGTACGTGGCGGCCGCCACGCGGGTGGTGCCCGCCTTCGTGCGCGCGCGCCGCGAGGAGCGTGCCACCACCGTGACGTGGGAACGGCCTAGTGCCCGCGCGGCGCGCCTCGCGCCAAGCCGCACCGCCAGCGTGGC
>PWLT01000053.1 GCA_003558415.1 Hyphomicrobiales bacterium | reverse complement strand
TCGATGGTCGATCTGCCCCCCGCCCACGGAGAAAATCACATGAAAAAGCTCCTTTCCACCACGGCGCTGGCGTTGACGCTGGGCCTGCCTTCCCTGTCGCTGGCTCAAGCGACACCGCCCGCCGCCGAGCCCGCAGCGCAGTCTCAAACCGCGGACAACTCTGGGTTTCTGAGTTCGCGAGAGCAGTCTGACCTTCTTGCGTCGGAGCTATTGGGCCATGAGGTCTATGCGCGACGCATGCCCGCGGAAACGGCTTCGACCGAAGGTCAGCCCGGCATGACAGCCGACGGAGACCGCGGCATGGTGACAATGACCCGAGCCGATCTGGACGAGATGGAAAACATCGGGACGATCAACGAGATCGTGCTGTCGAGTGACGGCCAGGTCCGCGGCATCGTGATCGGCGTGGGCGGGTTCCTTGGCGTCGGCGAGATGGATGTCGCCGTGGCGATGGATCAGGTGACCTTCGCATTCGATCCCGAGGATCGGTCGCAAACCTATGTCACCGTGAATATCGGGGTGGACATGCTTGAAGAGTCGCCCGCCTATGACCGCACGGTGATGACCGATGACAGCTCAGCTGAAAGGGCCGACGCGCCCGCAGCCGACCGCACGGCGTTTACCCGGCCGGAAGTGGACCGCGACGGCTTTGACCGGGTCGAGGCGACGCGCGTGTCGACGGACATGCTGATCGATGCAACGGTGTATGATGTGGACGACAACTCCGTCGGCACTGTCGACAAATTGGTCGTTGATGACGGCGGGGCGATCACGAATGTGATCATCGATTTCGGGGGTTTCCTCGGGATGGGCTCCACTCAGATCTCGCTGGCCTATGAGGAACTGACGATCCTGTCGAACGATGACAATACCGAAGTGCGCATCTATGTCGATGCCACCAAAGACCAGATCCAGGCCCTGCCGCAGTACCAAGAGATGAACTGAGGCGGGATTGCGCGGCGGCACCTTTCACGGGTCGCCGCGCAGCAAGCCCTCACCAATGAAAGAGGCCACGCACCGATGGTGCGTGGCCTTTTCCGTTCAAGCCGGCGGTCGGGTTCAGCCGTCGTGATGAGGCATCGCTTTCAGACGGTCTTTCGTGGTGTCCAGATGAACACGCACATCGGATCCGTGTGTCTCACGCAGGACAGTCAGCTCCCCAAATGGGATCACGACCGAATGCGCGCCCATGCCCAGGAAGCCCCCGACATCGATCACGGCATCGGTGATCTTTCCGTTCGCATCGAGCTTGAGCGAGCTGACCGACCCGATCGTTTCGTCGTTGCGGCCATAGACCTTGGAGTTTTCGACATCGGCGGTTGTCAGATCACGGGCTTCCGCCTTGGAATACCCGTTGCGAACGAAGCCGTAAGCTCCGCCACCGGAGGGGCCGTGGGGCAGATTTGAGGAATATGACATGGTGTATTCTCCTTGATCCCGAAGCATGGGACATATCGTGGCAGGGGCCCCCTGCAGGGTTGTGACCATCCGCACCTTCCCGATGTCCAGGGCGCGGGATCGCGTCAGACAGGAGTGGAGAGATGGACGTGTTCCGCGGCCTGCGGGTATCACGGCATGGGTCACATGAAGGAAACGCGCCAACGCCTGGCCCGTTCCATCAGAGCCACCTGTTCAGGCGGTTCCGGCCAGGAAAAAACGCACCATTTCGCTTGAGGCATCCGGCCCCTTGGGATCGGTGTAGGTGCCGCCCGCCTTGCCCCCCGACCAAGCGTGCCCCGCACCGTCGACCTGCCAAAGCTCGACATCAATCGTGCCATTCGGCAAGGCGTAATCGCTTTGGACGTAGGCGCGCCCCGACGCCGATTTCGGGCTGACCTGCGCCGGTTCTCGATCGCCAACCACCGCCACTACGATCTGCGATGCATTCGAGGGATGCACGGTGCTGTCGGCGTCGCCGTGGAAGATGATCCGCCGCATATCGCGATCGGGTATTGCCGCAGCCCTGCTCCTGGTGACGGAGGACAGCGCCGGGGTTTGCCCCCCGTCACGCATTGCCGACATGGCCGATAGCACGTTGTTGGCAGAGCCGCGCGGCAGGCCCGAATGCACGCCCGCCGCCGAAAAGACATCCGGGTAGGTATCGGCCAGGATCACGGCCATTGCCCCGCCCGCCGAGAGGCCCGCGACGAAGACGGCGGTGCGCTCAAGGCTGAATTCCACCATCAGCGCCCGGGCAAGGCTTGCGATGACCGCAGGCTCACCCCCGCCGCGCGCCTGGTCCGACGGGGCGAACCAGTTCCAGCAGTTCGCCGCATTGTGGCCGCTGGTCTGTGCCGGATAGGCGACGGCCAGGCCATGCTTCTGGGCAATCGCATTCATGTCGGTGCCAGTCGCGAAGTCGTTCGGGTCCTGCGTGCAGCCATGCAGCATGACAATGAGCCCCTTCGGACCATCGGGCTGGCTGGCGGGAAGGTACAGGCTGAAATCACGCGCTCCGGTCGAACAGCTATGGGTCCGCTCCAGATACTGCGCACCTGCCGGGATGACGGGCGATTTCGATGGGCTGGCAGGCCCGGAAAGCAGGACAGGACTGGGCATCATTGCCTTTGCGGCGCGCAACTGACTCAGCACGATACTCAGGCGCCGATCCCTGCGCGGTGTTACCGGGGATGCGCGTTTGCGCACCGATGCGGCCTTCGTTTTTCCCGCGGCTTTTCGCGGCTTGGGCTTTGCTTGGGTCCCGGCCGACAGGTTGGAAAAGGGGGCCATGGCGGTCGTGACCATCGCGCCGCCGATCGCGCTCTGAAATGCCTTTGCCGCGGTGCGCGCCTTGACCGCGCGCGCCAGCCGTGCCTGGCGCGCGCGGCGCGTCAGTTTTGTCGCCCGGCGCATTGCCGTCGCGAATCTCATTGTCATCGGATTGTCCTTTGGGTTGGCTTCATCCGCGGCGAAACTGCCGCGTCAATTTGGCTGATCTGTTGCGTAGCAATCCCGCTCCTCATCTGGCGCCAGGCCATAAGTCAGGGCGGGCCGCTTGAATGGGGCGGATCAGCTCGCGTGTGCTCATTGGGGTGGCGCGCTCAGGGGCAACAGCGCGGCTGAGGCTCGACCTTCCACGGCTGACGCGGCTCTTGATCGTACCGACTGAGCAGCCGCAGGCAGCAGCGGCTTCCACTTGCGAAAATCCGTACGCTCCCATCAAGACAAGCGGTCGGCGTTGGATTTCGGGCAACACGGCGATGGCAGAAGCCAGAGCCTTCAGCTCAATGGCGTGTTCCTGAGCCGCGTCTTCGAACAGCAGTGCTGCCAGCTTGCCATCGACGTCTTCGACTTCACGTTTTTTCTTGCGAAGATCCGAGTAGAACGTGTTGCGAAGGATGGTGAACAGCCAGGCCCTCAGTTCAGTGCCGAGCCTGAACTTGTCGCGGTTGGCCCATGCTTTGAGAAAAGTCTCCTGCACGAGATCCTCTGCACGATGCTCCTGGGCGCTGAGCTTCAACGCGAAACGGTGCAGGGCTGCCCCGTGCGGCGGAAGCAGGATGTGAAACGGATGAACATCGGTCACTTGAAACGCGTAGCTCCTGTGAAAACGGGACTTGTCAGCTTGCCGCCATGAAACCTGGCGGCCCGGTCGTGAACGGCTCTCGTCTCGCGCAAGCTGTTTTGCGGAGGCGATGGCATTATGGCGTTGAGATGCGCCGGCGAATTCCTGCGGCGCGCCAAAGGGCAGCTCATCGAGGGGCGCAACTGTCATCGGGTCATTCCTGAAACCTGTTCCGGTCGTGGAGAGCGGGGCGGAGCAAGGTCGATCAAACGAGGTCTGTTTCATGACCTGACGCCCGGAACTCGCCGCGTAGCGGGGTCCACGCCCCATGTGCCAGGCTTGGGGAATATTCAGCCCGAGTTGCCTGCGCGTACCCGCCAACACTGGCCTTGTGCTGATGGAACAGCCGAGCCCGCCGTATTACGCGTTCGATGTCGCGCAGCTCTTTCAGCGTGCTGATGAACAGCTCGGCTTGTGTTTGTGCTCGCATGGGGATTCTCCTTATCGGTTGCAGCATCGCGATCGGATCAGGACGGTCGTGGGATCGGGGCAGCTAGTGCGGCGACGATGACGGAGGGAAGCGGCGCTTTTGGAAGCCAGACGATCAGGGTGGCTATGTACTTATCCCTCCGAGAGGAGGGTGAAGCTGATGCGCATCAGTGTTGCGCCCTGAATGCGTCATGGCCCGGCCCTTCGTCAGGCATGAGACATGGCCAGCCTTTCTGATCCGATGGGTGAGCGC
>PWLT01000364.1 GCA_003558415.1 Hyphomicrobiales bacterium | reverse complement strand
CGCGAAAGGCAGCCCCATGCCCGAGAGCGACTTGGCCATCGGGATCAGGTCGGGCTCGATCCCCATCTCCTCGAAGCTGAAGAAGGTGCCGGTGCGTCCGATGCCCGCCTGGATGTCGTCCAGGATCAGCAGGGCGCCATGTTTCTTCGCGATGCGCGAGATGCCGCGCAGCCAGTCGGCCGAGGCCGCGTTGAGCCCGCCCTCGCCCTGCACCGGCTCCACAAGGAAGGCGGCGGGGGCGTCGATGCCGCTGGAGGGATTGTCGAGCATCGCCTCGATCTGGGCGAGCGTGTCCACCTCTGCGCCGAAGGCGCCCTCGAAAGGCATGCGCACCACGCCGTGCAGCGCCATGCCGCCGCCGGCGCGCTTGCCTGCATTCCCGGTCGCGGCGAGAGCGCCCATGGTCATGCCGTGAAAGCCGTTGGTGAACGCCACGATGGTCTCGCGCCCGGTGACCTTGCGCGCGAGCTTCATCGCCGCCTCGACCGCATTGGTGCCGGTCGGGCCGGTCATCATCACCTTGTGGTCCATGCCGCGGGGCTTGAGGATGATGCGCTCGAAGGCTTCCAGAAAGGCGGCCTTGGTGGAGGTGTACATGTCGAGCCCGTGGGTGATGCCGTCGGCGGTGATGTGCTCCACCAGCGCCTTCTGCATGTCGGGGTCGTTATGGCCGTAATTGAGCGACGAGCAGCCGGCCAGGAAGTCGATATAGGTCCGGCCCTCCACGTCGGTCATATGGCTGCCCTTGGCGGATGCGAACACGGCATCGAAGGAGCGGCAGTAGCTGCGCACCTCCGATTCGCGGCGGGCAAAAATGGTCGTATCGGCTGTTTGATCAGCAGACATGAAGGTACCTCGATATGGGGGTATTTTGCGGGACGGTTGCAGGCCGTGCTCAGGCTGCCTTGCGCAGCGGCTCGGCCATGCGGATCGTCACCATGTATTCGGTGTCGTGAGCGCCGTCGAAGTGCTCATCGTGCTTGAAATGCGGGGCGGAGCCCAGCGGCGCACCCATGCGGCGCGCGAATTTGCGAAACAGCGCCCAGGAGGCGTCATTGTCGCTGGTGATGGTCGTCTGAAGGTCGTCGACATCCTCGCAGGCGTCGCGCGCGACCAGTTCGTTGAGCATCTTCAGGCCAAGCCCGGTGCCGCGAGCCTTTGGCGAAACCGCAACCTGCCAGACGAAGACGGTCGAGGGATCGGAGGGCGGCACATGCCCCGAGACCCAGCCCACGACATCGCCATCCATTTCGGCAAGCACGCAGGTATCCGCGAAATGCTCGCACTGGATCAGGTTGCAATACATGGAATTCTCGTCGAGCGGCTTGCACTCCGAGATCAGCTTCCACACCTCAGCGCCGTCTTCGGGTGTCGGCTTTCGGAGCTTGATCTTCGGGCGCGTCATCGCCGAGATGTTGTTGGTCATAAGGGTCATTTCCGGCCTCATTCCTCGTTCGGAGTGATTAGATAGCCTTTCGAAGCATCGAGATCAACCGAAATCCGAAAAAAATGGGCTATATCTGCTACTTGCGCGCTTCGGGTTGACAGGAAAGCTTTGAAAATCGAATGGCTTATCGAAGGATCGGTGCATGTGTTGCACAATTCCTTTGCCATTCCTAAGCGTTTTCGGCTAGATATTGCGCGCGCTGGAAATTTCGTCAGGCGCATCAACGGGAAAGGGGAGCCGTGATGGAACGCTCGGAGGTCAGCCTCATCGCTCTGCGCCGGATACTGCGGGCGACCGAGCAGCACGGACGCGCCCTGGCGAGCGCATCCGGGCTCACCCCCGTTCAGATGCGCGTTCTCAAGTTGCTCGAAGCCGACGGGCTGAGCACCCCCAAGACGCTTGCCTCGCAACTGCGGGTCACGCAGGCGACGGTGACGGCGCTCATCGACCGGTTGGAGGGCAAGGGCATGGTTGCCCGCCGGCGCTCCGATTTCGACCGCCGCCAGACCAACATCAGCCTGACCGAGGTCGGAAAGGCGTCGCTCGCGGGCGCGCCCGACCCGCTGCAGGATCTCTTCGTTGCGCGTTTCGAGGCGCTCAAGGACTGGGAGCAGGCGATGATCATCGCATCGCTGGAACGCGTTGCAGACATGATGGATGCCAGCAACATTGATGCCTCGCCGGTGCTCGATCTGGGCGATATCCGCCGCGGCCAGCCAGCGGGATGAGCGCGCCGCCTCCGGTCAGGAGGCGAGCGCGGTTTCGAGTGCGCCCGAGAGTTTCGTGACCAGCTCGTCGATCTGCTCGTCGGTGATGATGAAGGGCGGGGCAAGCAGGACGTGATCGCCGCGCACCCCGTCGATCGTGCCGCCCATAGGATAGCAGATCAACCCGGCCTCGAAGGCGGCGGTCTTCAGACGCGCGTGGCGCTTCTCCGCCGGGTCGAAGGGCGCCTTGGTCTCGCGGTCCGCGACCAGTTCGATGCCCCGGAACAGACCGCGCCCACGAATGTCGCCGACATGCGGATGCTGGCCGAAGGCTGCATGCAGCGCGGCGTCAAGACGCTCTCCCTGGACGCGCACACGCTCCAGCAACCCGCGCCCGGTGATGGCCGAGAGCACCGCGCGCCCGGCAGCCGCCGCGACGGGGTGGCCCATATAGGTGTGCCCGTGCTGGAAGAAGCCCGAGCCCGCGGCGACGGCATCGTAGATCACGCCCGAGCACAGCATCGCCCCGATCGGCTGATACCCCGCGCCGAGCCCCTTGGCGACGGTGACGATATCGGGGCGCACGCCTTCCTGTTCGCAGGCGAAGAGCGTGCCCGTTCGCCCCATCCCGCACATCACCTCGTCGAGGATCAGCAACACGCCATGACGGTCGCAGATCTCGCGGATGCGCGCGAAGTAGCCCGGCACGGGCGGAACGGCGCCGGCGGTGGCCCCGACCACCGGCTCGGCGACGAAGGCCATGACGGTTTCGGGGCCGAGGCGCTGGATCTCGGCCTCCAACTCATCGGCCACGCGCCGGCCGTAATCCTCGGCACTCTCGCCCTCGGCACGGCCCCGGTACTCGAAGCAGGGGCTGACATGCGATGTCTCCACGAGCAGCGGCGCGAATTGCGCGCGGCGCCATTCGTTGCCCCCCGTTGCCAATGCGCCAAGCGTGTTGCCGTGGTAGCTCTGACGCCGGGCGATGACGCGGTGACGCTGCGGCTGGCCGATCTCCATGTAATACTGCCGGGCAAGCTTGAGCGCGGCCTCCACCGCCTCGGAGCCACCGGAGACGAGGTAAACCCGTTCAATGCCCTCAGGTGCCAGCGCGATCAGATCGTCGGCCAGCCCCTCGGCCGCATCCGAGGTGAAAAAGCCCGTATGGGCGAAGGCCAGCGCGTCGAGCTGCGCCTTGATCGCTCCCGTGACCTCGCCGTCGGAATGGCCCAGGCAGGACACTGCCGCGCCGCCCGAGCCGTCGAGGTAGCGCTTGCCCGAGCGGTCGATGATGTAGCAGCCCTCGCCGCGTGCCGCGACGGGTGGCTGGCTCCTGGTGGAGCGGCCGAAGATGTGGTGTGACATGGTTTTCCGTTCAGTTGCGCACGACATAGACCGACTGGCGCGCATGGCGTACCACGCGCGCGGCGTTCGGTCCAAGGAGGTAATCCTTCAGCTCCGGGCGGTGAGAGCCGATGACGATCAGATCAACGTCGAGCTTGTCGGCCGCGCGCAGGATCTCGTCATAGATCGATCCGTGCAGGATATGCGGGTGAACATCGATGTCGTCGGGCACATGGTCGCTCACCCAGTTTCGGAGCGCCTCGGAGAAGTTGTGCAGTGCCTTCTTCTCGAAATCCTTTTGGAAGTAGCCGCCGACCATGGCCATGCCGAAATCGGGCAGGACGCTGACGACGTGCAATTCACCCCCGTGCAGTCGGAGCTGTTCGAGTGCGATGTCGAGCGCCATCTTCCAGCTCTTTTCGTCGGCCAGGTCGATGGGCAGTAATAGGCGTTTTGACATGCTGCTATCCGATCAGAAGGCCGGCTTGGTCTGCCGCCGGCGCTGCAAAAGCACGATCAGCCCCAGCAGGACAAGCGCCGGGATGTAGAAAAGCTGCTCTGGCATACGGTCCGCTTCGGTCTGGACGGTGACGATCTCGACTGGAGTTTCGGGGTGGTAGAAGTCGAAGTCCTGAAGCGCATCCTCGAAGCGCGTGCCGAACATCGGCTCATCCATCAGCATCCGGTCGCCCTCGGGCATCAGGAACAGCCCTGTATCGTCAAGCCGCTCCGCGCCGGTTCCCTCATCCTCG
>PWLT01000145.1 GCA_003558415.1 Hyphomicrobiales bacterium | reverse complement strand
CCGCCGGTCTCGATCACCGAGACGTTCATCACCTCGGACTCGCGGTTCACCATGGTGGCGAGACTGGCATAGAAGCTGTACCAGCCCGATGAGGACGAGGTGGTGGCAAAACCGATCTGTTCCTGAGCGGCGGCCGGTGCCGCGGCCGTCAGGGCCAGCGCACTGCCGGCGAGAAGGGGGCGCAGCCCGTAGCTGGTTGCAAGTTGCTTCATGATGTCTCTCCTGTTGGGTAGGGATCGTTGCTGTTGGGCAGCTCTGCTTGCCCCTCCCGGGGCAATGCTGCATCCGCCCCTTCGGGCGGGGCGCCTCCGACCGGACCGTCGGTTTCGACGGTGGCCAGAAGACGTTCTGCGGTCGCAACGTAATGGCGACGGATGATTGCCTCGGTCTGTGCGGCAGGCCCGCGCAGCGCGGCCAGAACCTCGTGGTGGCGGGCATGGATGTCGTCGCGCCCATAAAAGGCACCTGCGACCTGTCCGAAGGTCATCTGCAGCGGGCCGTTCGCACTCTCCCAGGCGCGCAGCAACACGGGCTGGCCGCTGGCGAGCATGATCTCGCGGTGCCAGGCGGTGTCGAGGCGGGCGACCGCAAGCCAGTCGTCGCGCTGTGCCGCCGCCGCCATGGCATCGAGATGCTGCTCCATCCGGGCCTGAGCGGAGTCGTCCAAAGACGCGGGCAAGAGTGTTGCGGCATAGCCTTCGATCAGGCCGCGCAAGGCATAGAGTTCGTAAAGTTCGGCGGGGCTGTATTCGGCCACCCGGCTGCCGCGCCAGAAATCCGAGCGCACCAGGCCCTCGCTTTCCAGCCGCCGTATCGCCTCACGCAGGGGGGCGCGCGAGGAACCGAAGCGCGCGCTCAACTCGGCCTCTCGCAGCCGCGTGCCCGGAGCGATCCCGCCGGTCAGGATCGTGTCCCGCATTATCCGGTGGATGCGCCCCTGGCGTGTCTCGTCCGCGCTGAGGTCGAGACCAGCAAAGGATTCCTCGCCGGCGGGTGAGCCCTCCCCTGCGGTTGCGGCCTTCTTGGCCCCCGGTCCGGTTGATCCGTGCGATGGACCTGTGCCCGGCATTCGGCACGCTCCCTGCTTTGCTGGCCCTGCTTTTCTGGGCGGCGCCACCGAGGTGGCAGCGTTTTGTCGATTGTCGACAAGCTTGGGTCGATTCGCTGCCACCGGTCAACCCATGGGGGAGATTCTTGGCGGCGACCGTGTTGCTGCGCGCGCAGAGCGTGTCGCCATGCATCGCCAGGCGCGAGCGAATCTGCCCCGGCGGAGAAAAATGGCTCTGCGTCGAAGTTGGTGCAGCTTGTGCTTCATCATGCGGCGACAAGACGTGTCCGCAGGAGCTTCATGTTGGCGCGGTCGGAGATCTGTCGCTTGAGGGTCTTCAGGCGATTGATCTGCCCGTCTGCCTGGCCGTTGGAGCAAGGATCCGCCAGGGCCGCGGTGACGGCCGCCGGATCGGCGGTGAGGCCGCGCACCCATTTTCACGAAGATGCCGGCGATCCGTGGCTGGACCGCGCCGGGCAGGGCGCGCGAGACGGCACCGCCGTAGCCGCCGTACAGGTCAGGGCGACCAACTCGATCTGCGGCTGCGCCCTGAGCCAGGCCGCGGCATTGGCCGGCGCCTCATCGGGCAGCAGGTCATTGACTCGCCGCTCCGTTGCGGCGCGTTCGGCATTGCCCGCACCGGCGGTCATGCGCGCGGTCGGCGGAACCGGGCCTGTCGGGCATGCCCGGCGCTCTGGGGTCGTGCGATGCCGGTTTCTTATGTATGGTGTCGGGCGATTTCCCCGAGTAGGGGGGCGAAACCGAAGAGGGGCAGTATCTCATGACGGAAGAACCGCGTTCCCCCGCCGGATCCGGCGGGCGCTCGCATCTCGGCGCCGGCTCGCGCATTACGGGCGAGCTCCATTTTCCCGGCACGGTCGAGTTGCCCGGCTATGTAAAGGGGCGCGTGGACGCCTCGGCGATTGTCATCGAGGAGAGCGGCGAGGTCGAAGGCGAGCTTCAGGCCGGCAACATCACCATCAAGGGCCGCTTCAAGGGTCGGATCTCGGGCGGTACGGTCAAGCTGCACGCAAGCGCGCGGGTGAACGGCGACATCAGCTATGAGAGCCTGAGCATCGACAGCGGTGCGGAACTGGAAGGGCAATGTACGCCCCGGCCATCGGACGAGGGCGCGAAACCGGCTGATCGGACCCGCGAGAGTGCAGGATCAACGGATTGACGGTGGCCTCCGGGGCCGCCGCGCGGGGCACAATGGCGGCCATCGCGACCGGCCCCGGTTCGCGATGGCCTTGCTGGACAGAAGAAGCGCCCCCGGCGCTCGAAGTTGTATTGCTCATCCTCGCCGGTCAGTGTTCGGCGAGCACCTCGCGTTCGGCGAAATAGAGATGAAGCTGGTAGAGCGGCTCGGGGACCGGGCCCACACCGTCGGGCAGGTACTCCATGGTGATGAAGGTGATCGGCGGCGTTTCCATGCCCGTGGTCAGATCCATCCAGCTGGTGCCTTCCTCGAGCTGGCTGGCGAGAAACATGTATTCGACGCAGACCACATGGCCCTCGATCACGCAATAGATCGGGCCCAGGGGCAGGTTGGCCGGTTCGGCCCAATGCTCGCCCATATGCGGGACATGCGGGCTGATGGCCTCGGCCTCGGTCGTGATGTCGCTGAGAAGCGGCAGATGCGAAATGCCATCGGCGGCGGCGCCTCCGGCTGACAGTACCGCGGCCAGCGCGGCAGTGGTCACGAACTTGACACGCATGATGTTTACCTCGTTTCCGTCCGGCCTTCCCCGATCGGAAGGCCGATGGCAAAGATTGCTCAAGAAATGAGCGCATGGCAAGAATATTGTGCGGCCTGTATGGGTGACATGAAGGTGTGTGCCGGCCACCATGAGGCGCGGCACTGACTCCACCGATGCGCGCGCGCTATCGGGCCCCTCATCGGGTGCAGAGGATGGCGTTGCGTCCAGGTTGTTGGTGGTCCCGTGCGCTCAGCGGGCATCAGGGCCTTGCAAGGGCAGGGGGGGTGCGCTCCGATCCTGCCGGCCCCCGTGCACTCACGTCTCGCCGCGATACTGCGCGTCGCTGACGGCCTCGAGCCAGTCCGCCCCGACACCGTCCTGCACCTCCTGCATGGCGACATGGCGCATCATCGTGTCGGGACCGGCACCGTGCCAGTGCTTCTCGCCCGGCGGGATCCAGATCACGTCGCCCGCGCGGATGGTCTGCACGGGCTCGCCCCAGCTCTGGAACCGCCCGCAACCCGCGGTCACATAGAGCGTCTGGCCGAGCGGATGCGTGTGCCAGTTGGTGCGTGCCCCGGGCGCGAAGGTCACAAGGAGCGCGCGCAGCCGTCCCGGTTCGGGAACCTCGCAGATCGGATCCTGCCACACCGTTCCGGTGAAGTATTCCGCGGGCGCGGGGCGGGTCGGCCTCGATCCGTTGGGCCACAGTTCCATGACGTTCTCCTGCTCTCTGTATGCCCCCGCACTCGATCCTGAACCCAGGGAGACGTCAAGCCTGTCGAGGGGCATCAGGCTTTGCGCGGCGCCCTGTACTCATCTGGCCTGCATCCTCATCGAAGGCGTGAAGGCCTGAAAGATCCGCGCGCCATCATCATATGCACGCTTCTCGAAGTCTTCCAGCCAGATGAGACCGGCGCTCCGCACAATGCTTGCTGCCGCAGACCAGCGCAGTATCGGGGAAGCCGACAGGTTCAACCGCGGCGGCGTAGCTGTGTGTTCAGCCTCTGGGGGCATGACTGCGGCACCGCACAACGGCCATTTCATCACCTCGCGAACTTCTTGTACTTCACCCGCTTGGGCTCCAGCGCGTCGGGGCCGAGCCGGCGCTTCTTGTCCTCTTCATAGGCCTCGAAATTGCCTTCGAACCACTCCACATGCGCCTCGCCCTCGAAGGCGAGGATATGCGTGCACAGCCGGTCGAGGAAGAAGCGGTCATGGCTGATGATCACGGCGCAGCCGGCGAAATCCTCCAGCGCATCCTCCAGCGCGCGCAGCGTCTCGACATCGAGATCGTTCGTCGGCTCGTCGAGCAGCAGCACATTGCCGCCCTCGCGCAACAGCTTGGCCAGATGCACCCGGTTGCGCTCCCCGCCCGAGAGCAGGCCGACCTTTTTCTGCTGGTCGCCACCCTTGAAGTTGAACGCGCCCACATAGGCGCGCGAATTCATCTCCGCATCGCCCAGGGTGATCACGTCGAGCCCGTCGGAGATTTCCTCCCACACGGTCTTG